>DAIOEI010000056.1:0-9787 GCA_036746335.1 Hydrogenophaga sp.
CTGGCCAAGGCCGGGCGGGAAGACAAAGACATCGACTGGCTCATTCCGCACCAGGCCAACATCCGCATCATGCAGAGCACGGCTCGCAAGCTCAAGCTGCCCATGAGCAAGGTGGTCGTGACGGTGGATCAACACGGCAACACCTCGGCCGCCTCGATTCCTTTGGCGCTGGACCACGCGGTACGCGCCGGCACCATTGAGCGCGGTCAGACTTTGTTGCTCGAAGGTGTGGGCGGTGGTTTCACCTGGGGCGCCGTGCTGCTGGATTTCTAGCGTTTGCTTTGATTTTTGACGATTGCCATGACCGCTTTTGCATTTGTATTTCCAGGCCAGGGTTCTCAGTCCGTTGGCATGCTTGACGCTTGGGGCGACCATCCTGTGGTGCGCGAAGTTGTGTTGGAGGCCTCCGAGGCGCTGGGGGAAGATCTGGGTCGTTTGATCCATGAAGGTCCCAAGGAGGCGCTGGCGCTGACCACCAATACCCAGCCGGTGATGCTGGTGGCCGGTGTGGCAGCCTGGCGGGTGTGGCGCTCTGAAGGCGGTGCGTTGCCCGTTGTGGTGGCGGGTCATTCCCTGGGTGAGTATTCCGCGTTGGTGGCCTCGGGTGTGTTGTCGCTTTCACAGGCGGCGCCTCTGGTGCGCCTGCGTGCTGCTGCCATGCAAGAGGCGGTGCCAGTGGGTGTGGGCGCCATGGCGGCCATTCTGGGCATGAGCGCCGAAGGTGTGGTGGCGGGTTGCCAGGAAGCCCAAGCGAATTTTGCGGCAGACAGTGCTGAAGTGGTCGAGGCGGTGAATTTCAACGATCCCATGCAAACCGTGATCGCTGGCAGCAAAGCAGCGGTGGACAAGGCATGTGAAGTCCTCAAGGCCCGTGGCGCCAAACGCGCTTTGCCGTTGCCGGTTTCAGCTCCTTTTCATTCCTCGCTCATGAAGCCTGCGGCCGAGCGTTTAAAGGCACGTCTGGCAGATTTGACGCTGGCTGCGCCACAGATTCCGGTGCTCAACAACATAGACGTACGCGTGCAAACCGAAGCCGACGCTATCCGGGATGCCTTGTACCGACAGGCCTTCGGCCCGGTGCGCTGGGTAGAAACCGTGCAAACCATCAAGACCATGGGGGTGAGCACCCTGGTCGAATGCGGACCAGGCAAAGTGCTGGCAGGTATGGTCAAGCGGATCGATGCCGAACTGACGTCAAGTGTGGTGTTCGATCCGGCAACTTTGGCTGAAACCAAGGCTGCGTTGGCCTGATTTTCTGGAGCTTCACACATGTCTGAAATACAAATGGCGGGTCAGGTGGCCCTGGTAACTGGGGCGACCCGCGGCATTGGCGCAGCCATTGCCGCCGAGCTGGCTGCGCGTGGTCTGATCGTCATCGGAACGGCCACTACCGATGAGGGTGCCAACCGCATCGGCAAAGCGCTGGCCGCTGTACCGGGTGTCCATACCGCTTGCCGTGGCCTGCGGCTGGATGTCACCGATGCGGTGCAGGCCGATGCCGTGATGGAGCAGGTGACCAAAGAGCTGGGAGGTCTCCATATATTGGTGAACAACGCCGGGATCACCCGCGACATGTTGGCCATGCGTCTCAAGGACGAAGACTGGGACGCGGTGCTGGACACCAACCTCAAGGCTGTTTTTCGAATGAGTCGCGCGGCCATCCGTCCCATGATGAAACAGCGTTACGGGCGCATCATCAGCATTACCAGTGTGGTGGGCGCTTCGGGCAACCCGGGTCAAGCCAATTACGCTGCGGCCAAAGCGGGCGTAGCGGGTATGACACGGGCCCTGGCCCGCGAGCTGGGCAGTCGGCACATCACAGTCAACTGTGTTGCACCTGGATTTATTGAGACCGACATGACAGCCAGTCTGCCCGAGGATCAGCAAAAAGCCCTGCTTTCCCAAATTCCGCTGGGTCACTTGGGCAAGCCAGCGGACATAGCACATGCCGTGGCCTACCTGGCCAGCCCGCAAGCTGCATACGTCACCGGGCAGGAACTTCATGTCAACGGTGGCATGTTCATGGCCTGACTCGTTCCGGTACACCCACCTTCGCCGAACAGCCGTCCGGCGGGCCAGCCAGGCTTGATGCCCGGCACGGCTAAAATGGCGGCCTTGTCATCCAACCACCCTTAGAGGGACTTATGAGCGATATCGAAGCACGCGTCAAAAAAATCATTGCCGAACAACTCGGTGTGGAAGAGGGTCAAGTCACCCCTGAGAAAGCTTTTGTGGCCGATCTGGGTGCCGACTCCCTGGATACCGTGGAGCTGGTGATGGCACTGGAGGACGAGTTTGGTATCGAGATTCCAGACGAAGACGCCGAGAAAATCACCACAGTGCAAAACGCCATCGATTACGCGATGTCTCACCAGAAGGCCTGAGCCTTTCATGACACAAACCGGGGCATGCCCTGAAGCCCTCTTAGTGCTGCAGGCATGTCCTCGAAACACGCGCCGCTGGGGGCGTGGGGGAATTCAATGACTCGTCGTCGCGTTGTCGTGACCGGTTTGGGCTGTGTCAGTCCCGTGGGTAACACGGTGACAGAAGCTTGGAACCACATTGTGGCTGGTCAGTCCGGCATTGGCCGGATCACCAAATTTGATGCATCGGCCTTCGCTTGCCAGATCGCTGGGGAGGTCAAGGGTTTTGATGTGGAGACGTATCTGTCTTCCAAAGAAGCCCGGTCGATGGACACCTTCATTCACTATGGCATTGCAGCGGCCGCGCAGGCTGTGGCGGATGCCGGTTTGCCCACCGGCGATGCCTTGGGTGAAGAAGAAGCGACCCGGATCGGTTGCAACATTGGATCTGGCATTGGTGGCCTGCCGATGATCGAGGCTACCCATGCCGAGTTGGTCAACCGTGGTCCGAGGCGGGTATCGCCCTTTTTTGTTCCAGCTTCGATCATCAACATGATCTCTGGTCATGTGTCGATCCGCTTTGGCTTCAAAGGCCCGAATATTGCCATCGTCACCGCTTGCACCACGGGCCTGCACGCCATTGGTGTGTCAGCACGCATGATCGAGTCGGGTGATGCCGATGTGATGGTGGCCGGTGGTGCGGAATCCACAGTCTCGCCTCTGGGTGTGGGTGGTTTTGCGGCGGCGCGTGCCCTGTCGACCAGAAACGATGACCCCGAGACCGCATCGCGCCCATGGGACAAAGACCGTGACGGCTTTGTCTTGGGAGAGGGTGCAGGTGTGTTGGTTCTGGAGGAGTACGAACACGCCAAGGCGCGTGGCGCGCGCATTTACGCCGAAGTCGCCGGGTTCGGTATGAGCGCAGACGCCTACCACATGACCGCCCCCAACGTGGATGGTCCTCGCAGATCCATGGTCATGGCTTTGCGCAATGCCGGTATCAACCCGGACCAGATTGGCTACGTCAATGCGCATGGCACTTCCACGCCACTGGGCGATCTCAACGAAACCAACGCCATCAAGCTGGCCTTGGGGGATCACGCAAAACAAACGGTGGTGAACTCCACCAAATCCATGACAGGGCACCTGCTCGGCGGCGCCGGCGGCATCGAAACGGTGTTCACTGTCCTGGCTGTGAGCGAACAAAAAAGCCCGCCAACCATCAACATCTTCAACCAGGACCCGGAGTGTGATCTGGACTACTGCGCCAACACGGCCAGGGACCTAAAGATCGATTACGCTCTGAAAAACAACTTTGGTTTTGGTGGCACCAACGGAAGCTTGGTGATCAAGAGGGTCTGAGCCCTACTTACTCTCAAGGCCTGTTCGCATGCGTCACGCCCCATCGGTCCAGTACCCGGTGGGGCGTTCGTTTGTGTACGCTGGGTTTCTTCTGTCGCTTGCGGTTCTGGCGGCAGTCTTGTGGTGGGCTGCCGGTCAGCGCTACGAGGTGGCAGGTCCGGTACTCTGGAGTGGATTGTTCGTTGGGGTTATGTGGGCATGTATGGCGATGTGGACCTGGGTGCGCACACCCATGGGGCTTTTGCGCTGGGATCCTCAGGCCAACGCCGGCCTGGATGGGGAGACTGCGTCTCGTGGGGCTTGGATTTGGCGCAGCGCTGCCTACCAGGGTGGGGTGCAAGTGCGTCAGGTCAAAGTGGCCTGGGACGGGCAGGATTTGCTGCTCTTGCGCTTGTCCAATGCAGCGGGGGCGGTCTGGTGGGTCTGGGCACACAAGTCCGAAAGCCGTGATCGTTGGGATGACTTTCGGCGCGCTTTGGTGGCTGGGGCTGGTCGGTTCTGAGGTCTTCAAACGGAATAACCCATGCCTGGCCCGACCGCTGTCGGGGCATCAGGTATATTCCTGCGGCCTACAGACTTCTTCATGATCCCTCCAGAAGACCATTTTTCGCCTCCCGCACCCGACAGCGATGCCATGCTGGTGCAACGCACGCTGGCTGGTGAGCAAAAGGCCTTTGAGCTGTTGGTGATCAAGTACCAGCGCCGTGTGGAGCGTCTGATCGGGCGGATGGTCCGCGATGTTGATCTGGTTCCGGACATCGCCCAGGAAACCTTCATCCGTGCTTATCGGGCACTGTCGCAATTTCGCGGCGACGCGCAGTTCTACACCTGGCTGTACCGAATCGCAGTCAACACAGCCAAGAAGCAGCTGCTGGAGCTCAAGCGCGATCCGCTCGTGTACCAGTCACAGATGAAATCGGCGGACGATGATGAAACTTCCTCGGCAGAACAAGAACTAAATTCACACGCAGCAGATCACGAAACGCCAGAGGCTGTGCTTGCCAGCAAAGAAATTGCTGAGGCAGTGAACGCCGCAATGGATGCCTTGCCAGAAGAGCTGCGCATGGCGATCAGCTTGCGGGAGATGGATGGACTGAGTTATGAAGACATTGCGCAGGCACTGGATTGCCCGATCGGGACGGTTCGGTCGCGGATTTTCCGTGCGCGCGAGGCGATATCACAACGCATCAAGCCCATGCTGGACCGGCAAACGGGCAAGCGCTGGTGACGGATGTGACCGGGTTCCTTTTGTGAGGCTTTGAAAATGGCAACCGAGCAAGTTCTTGTTAATGCTTCGCCAGACGATCTTGCCGCCAGCGCGCTGTCGGCTTTGGCCGATGGTGAGCTGACGCAGCAGCAGTTTGACAGGCTGTTGGCCACTTCGTTGGACGCATCCGAGCAATTCGCAGCATGGCAGAGTTACCAGCTGATCGGCGACGTCTTGCGTGGTGAGCCCGTGGCTGCTCGCCGTGCGCCTCAGGATTTCCTGGCGGGCGTGCGAGCAGGTCTGGTGCATTCTCCCGACGATGTTGCAAAACGACCTTCTCTGGGCAGCCCGCCGGTTGAGACCGTTCGCCATGTTCGTGGCGAGGCTGCCAACGACGCTGTTCTGCGGTGGAAACGCGTTGCGGGCGTAGCTTCGGTGGCCGCAGTGATGGCACTGAGCTGGGCGCTGGTCCGCGGTGTGGATGCGCCTGGTGTGGTGAATGCTCCGCAACTGGCGCAGTTGCCCGCGGCTGGCAGCACGAATGACGCCAGCCGTTCGCTGTCGGCGGCCCGCGAGCCAAAGTCCGGTACTTTTGTGGTGGTCAATACCGATCAAGGCCGCTTGATCCGTGACCCCAGGTTGGAGCAAATGCTGGCGGAGCACCGCCAATATGGCGCGATGTCCGCGCTGCAAATGCCAGCTGGTTTTTTGCGTAATGCTACGTATGACGACAGCCCAGATCAATGACACGGTGCACAGGATGCCGCGGGTTTCCAAAGCCCTGCAAGCGTCCAAATGGCCCGCCAGCCAGCGCTGGCTGCGCTCTGCTTTTCTCGGAGTGCTCAGTGCACTTCTGATAGCGCCTGCTCATGCGCAGACGCAAGCAACCGGTCGCACTGTGAACGACTGGCTTTCGCGTATGCACGATGCGGCCCGCGAGCGCGCATACACAGGCACGCTGGTGGTTTCCGCTGGCGAGAACATGTCGGCTTCCCGCATCTGGCATGTGTGTGACGGGCAGGAGCAGTTTGAGCGTGTCGAAACCCTGACGGGTGCACCACGCACCACGATTCGGCGCAACAGCGAGGTGATCACCTTCGTGCCCGACAGCCGTTTGGCTTGGGTCGAAGAACGCGAGTCGCTGGGACTTTTTCCTGCCCTTTTGCGCACTCCTGCCAACGCCATCCCCAAGTTCTACAGCGCCAAGGAAGCGGGCACTCAGCGGGTGGCGGGGTATATGGCCGATGTGGTGGAGATATTGCCAAAGGACGCTCTGCGTTATGGGTTCCGTATCTGGTCAGAACAGAAAACCGGACTGGTGGTCAAACTTCAGACCCTGGATGAAAAAGGCTCCGTGCTGGAGCAATTGGCTTTCTCGGAGTTGCAGCTCGACGCCCCGGTGCGCATCGAGCAACTGAAAAAGCAAATGAAAGACACCCGTGGCTACGAGGTGTTTCGCCCTGTATCGCGCAAGACGAGTCTGGAGGCAGAAGGTTGGCGCATCAGTGAGGGCGTTCCAGGGTTCCAGAGCATGGGTTGTCTACAGCGCGATGCGCAGCAAAAGAAGCTGCGGCGCCAGGACAGCGTGTCCAACGGCCAAGGCCCTGCGCGAGACAGCCTCCAATGCGTTTTCTCTGATGGGTTGACCTCGCTGTCCTTGTTTGTGAACCCTGCCGAGTCCTCTGCTTCCGGCAACCCCAGTGCTGCGGCAATGGGAGCTACCCACTCTTTGACCTGGGTACTGGGGGCATACCGACTGACCCTGCTGGGCGAGGCACCCGCCGAGACTTTGCAGCTTTTTGCCAGCGCCGTCCAGCGAACACGGTGAGGGTGTATTGCCTTGCGCAGGGTGCTGTGCAAGGCTTGGCCTACAAAGATCGAACTTCATCACAGGACTGCCATGATCATGAAAAACTGGACCCGTCATACCGTCTTGTCTATGGCTCTTGCTGGGGCAATGGTCAGTTTGTCGATGTTGGGGGCATCTGCTGTGCAGGCCCAGACCTCAGAGGGTGCGGTGGTCCGTGGATTGCCAGACTTCACCGGTCTGGTGGACCTGGTGGGACCTTCGGTGGTGAACATCCGCACGCTGGAGCGCGCCTCGTCTGGTGCGCCCGGTGCGGGCGGTCCAGATGAGCAGATGCTGGAGTTTTTTCGCCGCTTTGGCATTCCGGTGCCACCGGGCATGACGCCGCGGGGTCCCCAGGGCGGTGGCCCAGGTGGGTCTGATGAGCCGCGCCCAAGAGGGGTGGGTTCGGGTTTTGTTCTCAGTGCCGACGGGCTGATCATGACCAATGCCCATGTGGTTGAAGGCGCTGACGAACTGGTTGTGACGCTGCCAGACAAACGCGAGTACAAAGCCAAGCTAGTAGGCGCTGACAGGCGCACCGATGTAGCCGTGGTGAAAATCGAGGCCACTGGGCTCAATCCCGTCAAGATTGGCGATGTCAACCGCCTGAAGGTTGGCGAATGGGTCATGGCCATTGGCTCTCCGTTCGGCCTGGAGAATACGGTGACCGCCGGCATTGTGAGTGCCAAGAAGCGCGACACAGGCGATTTTCTCCCGTTCATCCAGACCGATGTGGCCATCAACCCAGGCAACTCGGGTGGACCTTTGATCAACATGCGTGGTGAGGTGGTCGGCATCAACAGCCAGATTTACTCGCGCTCGGGTGGCTTCCAAGGGATTTCTTTTGCGATTCCGATTGATGAGGCGGTTCGTGTTTCTGACCAGTTGCGCACCAGCGGGCGGGTGACCCGTGGGCGCATCGGTGTGCGGATCGACCAGGTGAGCAAGGAGGTCGCGGAGTCGATCGGGCTGGGTCGCCCGCGTGGTGCCTTGGTCAGAGGTGTCGAAGCCGATTCGCCAGCAGCCAAAGCGGGCGTGGAGCCCGGCGACATCATCTTGAGTGTGGATGGCGCCGAGGTGGAGCGTTCGATCGACTTGCCGCGATTGGTGGGCAATATTCGTCCGGGTACACGCAGCCGCATGACGGTGTTCCGGAGGGGTCAACAAAAAGAGTTGACCGTCACCGTGGCCGAACTTGAGGCAGAACCACAGCAAGCCACAGCGGAGCCCGCAGAGCCGCCCCGCTCGCAGCCTGCGGCCGGCGCCAAAGGGCTGGGCTTGAGTGTGGCGGACCTGACGGCGGCACAGAAGAAGGAGCTGGGTATCGAAGGTGGTGTGCGTGTGTTGGCGGTCGAAGGTGCGGCAGCCCGCGCCGGCTTGCGTGAGGGTGATGTGATCGTGGCTGTGGCGAACACCGACACGGGCTCCGTAGCGCAACTGGAGGCGGCGTTGGCCAAGGCCGACAAAAACCGCCCGCTGAACGTGCTGTTCCGTCGCGGCGAGTGGGCTCAATACACCGTCATTCGTCCCAACCGGTGATGTTCGTGACCTTTGCCGTCCTGAGCTTGAGCATCTCTTCGCGCGGCGCGAGCGGTGCACGGCTGCTGGGTTTTAGAGGTTGCAGGTGGCAAATTTGCCACAAGGTATACCCGCGTTGAACAGAGACTTTGGGGTAGACCACGTTGTAAGTGGATACTCACTCTGTTTTTTTCTGCACGCGGTTTCGATAAAATCAGGGGCTTCGCGTGAGGAATACCTTGGTTTCTGACGCTGCTGTTCATGATGTGAAAAACTGAGCCTGGCCTTGTTTCGCTGCCCGAGGGTTGGTGGGAAAGCCTGTGGATAAGTTGTGAGAAAATATCAGGGCGCTGATCATGTTGCTGCGCCGCAACATGGTTGTCTGAGTGGTTGTTGGCTTGGCTTCACGGGCTTTTTGCCTACAATGAAAGCCCAACTATCGCAGTTGCCATTGATTGTTGGTTATGGGCGCGTCACCAGTTGACGCGCCCTTTTTTATGTGTCGCCAGCGATGCTGACCCGGCTGGTAGGCGTGTCTGTTTGTACGGTCTGTTTGATGAACCACATCCGAAATTTTTCGATCATTGCCCATATTGACCACGGCAAGTCCACCTTGGCCGATCGCATCATCTCCCGCTGCGGCGGTCTTTCCGATCGTGAGATGAGCGAACAAGTCCTCGACTCGATGGACATCGAGAAAGAGCGTGGCATCACCATCAAGGCACAGACGGCGGCGCTCAAGTACAAGGCGCGCGACGGGAAGATCTACAACCTCAACCTGATTGACACACCAGGGCATGTGGATTTCTCCTATGAAGTCAGCCGATCTTTGAGCGCGTGCGAAGGTGCGCTGTTGGTGGTGGACGCCAGCCAGGGTGTGGAAGCGCAGACGGTGGCCAATTGCTACACCGCGCTGGACCTGGGCGTTGAAGTGCTGCCAGTGCTCAACAAGATGGATCTGCCCAACGCCGACCCAGACAACGCCAAGCAAGAAATCGAGGACGTCATCGGTATTGATGCCACCGATGCGCTGCCTTGTTCGGCCAAAACCGGGATGGGCGTAGAGGACATACTGGAACTGGTGGTGGCCAAGGTGCCCGCGCCCAAAGGCCAGCCCGATGCACCGCTTCGCGCCATGATCGTGGACAGCTGGTTTGACACCTACGTGGGCGTGGTGATGCTGGTTCGTGTGGTGGACGGGCGTTTGCAAAAGGGCGAGCGCTTCAAAATGATGGCGACCAACACGGTCTACAACGCCGACAACCTCGGGGTGTTCACGCCCGCCAACGAAGCGCGCGACTCGCTGGAGGCTGGCGAGGTGGGCTACATCATTGCCGGGATCAAGGAGCTGCAGGCGGCCAAGGTGGGCGACACCATCACGCTGGAGAAAAAGCTGCCCAACAACCTCGGCCCTGCCGAGCAGGCGCTGCCCGGCTTCAAGGAAGTGCAACCGCAGGTGTTTGCCGGTCTGTACCCCACCGAGGCAAG
>DAIOEI010000057.1:0-9761 GCA_036746335.1 Hydrogenophaga sp.
GCAGCGCTTCCTTGAAGGCCTTGGCGGTGTTGATCGCATCCTGGCCTTGCATGGCGTCTACCACAAAGAGCGTTTCGACAGGGTTGAGCGCCCCGTGCAGCTCCTGGATCTCGCGCATCAGCGCCTCGTCAATCGCCAGACGACCGGCCGTGTCCACCAGCAGCACGTCAAAATAGTGCTTGCGCGCGTAGTCGATGGCGGCCCGGGCGATGTCCACCGGCTTTTGGTCGGGCGTGCTGGGGAACCACTCGGCCCCTGCCTGTGCGGTCACGGTCTTGAGCTGCTCAATGGCGGCGGGGCGGTAGACATCGCCCGACACCGTCAGCACCTTCTTCTTGCGCTTCTCGATCAGGTGCTTGGCCAGCTTGGCGGTGGTGGTGGTTTTACCTGCGCCCTGCAGGCCGGCCATCAGGATCACGGCCGGAGGTTGGGCCGCTAGGTTGATATCGGCCACACCATCGCCCATGGTGGCGGCCAGTTCCCGGTTCACCACGCTCACCAGCATCTGCCCGGGAGTGAGCGAGCCCACCACCTCTTCTCCGAGAGCCTTTTCTTTCACCCGGGCAATGAAGTCTCTCACCACCGGCAGCGCCACATCGGCCTCCAACAAAGCCATGCGTACTTCGCGCATCATGTCGCTGACATTGCTTTCGGTGATGCGGGCCTGGCCACGCATCTCCTTGACGATGCGTGAAAGGCGGTCGGAAAGGGCTGAAGCCATGGTGAAACTGCAAGGGTGGACGGTGCCGAATGGCAAAAAAGGGGCACTGCTGGATGGAATCCCATCCTCAGTGGGGCGCATCGTGCGGTCTCCACCACCGCTGGCCCGTTAAACTGTGTCTGGATTTTAGCTGCCCCATGCCGGTCGGCCACCAGCGGCAACAAATCAATGAACCTCCTGCCTGTCTTGTCCACCCATCCCTTTGCAGCCACGCTGTCGGCTGTGACGGCGCTCGCCTATGCCTTTTTCGCTTGGGGGCATCTGCGCATGAACGCCCGGCAAACCCGCCTGACCCTGGGTGCAGCTTGGCTGCTGCACCTGGCCGTGCTGGTCGGCGCGCACTTGCAGGAGCCGCCCCGTTTCGGTTTTGCACCGGCCTTGTCGGTGACCGCCTGGATGGTGCTCACGGTGTATCTGATCGAGAGTCGGCTCTACCCACAGCTGCGAGCCCGATGGGGTCTGGCCGCACTGGGCACGGTGGTGGTTCTTTTGGCACTGGTATTCCCAGGCACGCCTTACGCAGGGCTGCGCTCGAGTTGGCTGCCGCTTCACTGGGCGCTGGGTATTGCTTCGTATGGCCTGATTGCGGCGGCGGTGGTTCATGCCGGGTTGATGCAGCGTGCAGAAGCATCCATGCGCGCTGGCACCGCCCTGACCGGCTCCATGCCCTTGCTCACGCTGGAGCGGCTGACATTTCGGTTTGTGGGCGCTGGGTTTGTCTTGTTGAGCGCCACTTTGCTGGCGGGCTGGTGGTTCTCGGAGCTGTTTGAAGACCGTTTTGTATGGAACCACAAGACGGTTTTTTCGGTGCTGGCCTGGCTTACCATGGGTGTGCTGTTGCTCGGAAGGTGGCGACTGGGTTGGCGGGGCCGGACAGCCATTCGCACGCTGTACCTGGGTGCGAGTTTTTTGCTGCTCGGGTACGTGGGCTCCCGCTTCGTGCTTGAAGTTGTGCTCCGCAGCAGCTGACCGGTCAAGACATGAAATATCTCCTGGTTCTTCTGGTGGTGCTGGTGGCCTTCTGGATTTGGCGCAACAACCGCCGCCTGGATTCGGCAGCGCGCGAGGCGGCCCGCAAGCCCAAGGCCCGACCACAACCTTTGCCACCCACCGTCATGGTGGCCTGTCACCATTGCGGTGCCCATTTGCCAGAAGCCGACGCGGCTGTGGGCACCGATGGTGTGTATTGCTGTGTAGAGCACCGCCAACAGCACGAGCAGGGGCGCTGACCCCCGTCCAACGCCCTGTCTGCGGATGGCCCTGGATCCCAACACATCGTTCGCACCCTCCTGGTTTTCCGGCTTTGAAAACCAGGGCAGGGAGACCCGAGAGCAACGCCAACGGGCGTTTGAACGCATCTGGCGCGCGTTTTTGCACGGGCGTGTCGTGATCGCAATGGTCTTGCTCGCGCTGCAGGTGTTCAGCCATTTCAGCGGCGGTGACTCACCTGCCTGGCTGCTGATGGTTTGTGGCGTTTACCTGGCTGCCACACTGGCCATCTTGTGGTGGAAGCCGCGTGGCGATCAGCAAAGCGGTGGCGCGGGGCTTTGGCCCTGGACGATCGGTGCCGACCTGCTGGTGTTTGGCGTGCTGCAAATTCTTCAGCAAGGGGGCATCAACTTCACCGCCCTGTTTGCACTGCCCGTGCTGTTTGCCGCCATTCTGGGCTCGTTGACCATGGCACTGGCCACGGCAGCCGGCGTCGCCCTGTTCCTGCTGGGAGAGGCAGCGCTGAGCGCCAGCACGCTGGCCGAAGTACCGACCTCGCGTTTTGTGCAGTCCGGTCTGACCGGCACAGGCTTCTTTCTGGTGGCTGTGCTGGCGAACCAACTGGCGGCTCGGCTGGCCCGGGAGAGCATTCTGGCCCAGAGCAGCCAGGATGCGGCGCGCACGCAAGCCCAGGTCAATGAGCTGGTGATCGAAAGCCTGAGTCAGGGCGTTCTCGTGGTGGACCCGCACAGCGTGGTGCGCAATGCCAACCCAGCAGCCAAAGCCATGCTCATGGGTACGAACTATCCGGAAGCGGCCAAGCTGCTGTTGTCGGCGCGCCAGGGTTGGGAGGGCTTGGCCCAACTGGTCGCCGAGAGCTTTGTGATGGGGCAACCGCTGGAGTCCGAAGTGCGGGTGGACGTGGATGCGTTTTCCTCCCAGCGCTTTTTTGCCCGTACCCGCCTGACCCAGGAGCCTGGCAGCTCCGCCTCCCGTTTGTGTGTGCTGTTCCTGGAGGACTTGCGCGAGGTGGAAGCGCGGGTACGCACCGAAAAACTCGCATCCATGGGGCGCATGTCGGCCGCCGTGGCGCACGAAATCCGCAATCCGCTCTCGGCCATCACACAGGCGAATGCACTGCTGGACGAGGAAGTGCAAACACCGGCTCAAAAGCGGCTGACGCGCATGATCGATCAGAACGCTCAGCGGCTCTCGCGCATTGTGGAGGACATCCTCAACGTGGCGCGTGCCCGGCCCACCCCGGAAGAGGCCCCAGGCATGAACACGCCGCTGGACGTCTGGGTGCGGCAAATCACGCAGGAATGGGGGCGCCAGAACCCGACCCAGGGTGCACTCGCATTGCATCCCCACGCGCCCGAGGCCCATGTCGCCTTTGACCCCGAACATCTGCGCAGGCTGCTGGTGAACCTGCTGGACAATGCGCGCCGCCATGCCAGCGGGAAGCCCGCTTCCATCCGGGTGATCACCCAGCCCTCAGGCGCTCAACAGGTGCGCCTGTCGGTCTGGAGCGATGGTGCTCCGCTCGAAGCCGGGGTGGCCAATCACCTGTTCGAGCCCTTTTTCTCCTCCGAAAGCCGCTCCAGCGGCCTGGGCTTGTACATCTGTCGTGAGTTGTGTGACCGGTATGGCGCCGAGATCGCCTACCAACGCTCTCGCCTGGACCAGCGCGAGGGCAACGAGTTCTACATCCAGATGCGCAGCTCTGCCCACCAGAACGCACCCATACAGCAAAGCCTGGCTTACCCTGTGGGAGACAGTGTGCCCGGCACCACCTTGCCTGGCGCATCGCGCCCAGGCCCGCCTCTGCGCTCCAGGCTGTAGCATCACCGCATGCTGATCAAAAACTGCCGCCATGTCTGCCGCCATCCTCGTCGTTGACGACGAACCCGACCTGCGCACCCTCTATGAACTTACCCTGCTGCGGGAGGGTTACGAGGTGGTGTCCGCAGCGGATGTGGCAGAGGCACGGGATGCGCTCGCGCAGCGCAGGTTCGACATGCTGATCACCGACATGCGCCTGCCCGATGGCCTGGGGCTGGACTTGCTCAAGGAGCTGCTGGCCGCTCAGCGACCTGAGAAAAGCATTGTCATCACCGCCTACGGCTCGGCAGAGAACGCGGTCGAAGCGCTCAAGAGCGGTGCTTTTGACTATCTGACCAAACCGGTGGACCTGAAACAGTTGCGCAGTGCCGTCCGCTCTGCGCTGCAAAGCGCGCGCAACAACGCCCAACCACCGGGTGCTGAAGTTGCCCCCGCCAGCGCTTCAGGTGCCCCGGCCGACGAAGCGGGCTCTGGCTGCCTCGCTCTCGCTCGCATCGTGGGCCGCTCGGCCTGCATGGCCCAGATCCGCCAACGCATCGAGCGGGTTGCATCGAGCATGGCTCCGGTGCTGATCCTGGGAGAGTCGGGCACAGGCAAAGAACTGGTGGCCCGCGCGGTCCATGAGTGCAGCCACAGGGCAGCAGGACCGTTTGTGGCCGTCAATTGCGGCGCCATCCCGGACAACCTGATTGAAGCGGAGTTTTTTGGCGCTCGCAAAGGTGCCTACACCGGGGCAAACCACGACCGTGAAGGTTACTTTCAAGCAGCCAAGGGCGGCACCTTGTTTCTCGACGAGATCGGAGACCTGCCGCTGGCCATGCAGGCCAAGCTGCTGCGAGTGATTCAGGAGCGACGGGTCCGGCCGCTGGGCGGGGTGCACGAAGAAGCGGTGGATGTGCGCCTGGTGAGCGCCACCCATTTTGACCTGGTCGCTCAGGTCAAGGCCAGCCTCTTTCGTCAGGATCTGTTTTACAGGCTCAATGTGATCGGTCTGCGCACACCCGCACTGCGCGAGCGCCGCGAAGACCTGCCTGATCTGGTGAGCGCCTTGCTTGCCAGACTGTGTGCCGAATCCGGACAATCCACACCCACCCTTTCCAAAGAGGCCATGGCCTGGCTGCAAGGCTGCGAACTGCCCGGCAATGTGCGGGAACTGGAGAACCTTCTGCAACGGGCTTTGGCCATGGGCCATGGGCATCAGCTCGAACTCGAAGACTTTCTGGAGCCCGACATGCACGCGCAGCAGCCGCGGGCACAAGACACGCATGCAGAGTCAGAGCGCCGGGCAACACAAGAAACCGGGGATGGCCCTGCCCAGCCTTTTGAAGACACGACAAGGATCACGCCCCCGATACCCAGCGACCTGCAGACCTATCTGGACGATCAAGAGCGGCAAGTGCTGTTGCAGGCCCTGAAGGAAACCGACTTCAACCGCACCGCTGCCGCAGCCCGATTGGGTTTGAACCTGAGGCAGATCCGCTACCGGATTCAGCGCCTGGGTATTGCCGTGCCATCTGAGAGCGGCGATGTTGCCTGAAAGCACCCGGCCCGCAGCCGCCGAAAGGGAGCACTGCTGGGAAGAGGGCTGGCTGCAAACAGCCCGGCACTGCCACTCACCCAACCAGGGACAGCGCCCTGCAGACAGCGTCATCGACCTTGTTGTGGTCCATTCGATCAGCCTGCCGCCGGGCGTTTTCGGCGGCCCAGAAGTCGAGCAGCTCTTCACCAACCGCCTGGATTGGGATGCCCACCCTTACTTTCAACAGATTCGCGGAACCCAGGTGTCGGCCCACTTTTTCATCCGACGCGACGGCGAGTTGCTTCAGTTCGTGTCAGCAGATGCGCGCGCATGGCATGCAGGTGCATCCTGCTGGCAGGGGCGTGCGAACTGCAACGATTACTCGATCGGTGTCGAGCTCGAAGGTCTGGAGGGCGGACTTTTTGAAACGGCTCAGTACGCACAACTGGCGCAGCTGTGCGAGCACTTGCGTCAGCGCTACCCCATTGCTCAGGTTGTGGGCCACGAGCACATCGCACCGGGTCGCAAGCGAGACCCTGGTGCCGGATTTGAATGGACACAACTCCAGACCTTGCTGGGCTGGAGGCGCGACGCTTTTGCGCCGCAAGCCTGAATCTGCCGAAAAAAACGTGATGGAAAACCCGAACAGGCCTGCCAACCAGGCGGCCGGATGGCGCGAACCCGCCCGATCCTGAATGTGTGAGGATCTGCGCTGCCTGTAAGGCCGAAACACCGCTGAAGGCCAGTAAATCCGCGGCTCGCCCTCTCTGCCTATTGTTCTCAAGCGCTTTGGCAAAGGTAAGGCCAGCAGACAACACCCAACTCAAACACCTGGCTTTTTCAGGTGGCGAAAAAGGCGCCGGTTCAAAACGCCGTTTTTTGTGCACACACTACCTGTAGTGGCTTGAAGGCCTGCCGAACACCATATATAGTGTGTGCTGCGATCGCCCTGTAGCAAAAGTCCGAACCCGCATCGGTGCTTGACAGGTCCGACACAACCCAATGATTCCCCTCGCTCGAACGCTCTGACGGCCCTTGCCTGGGCCGCTTCGCCGATTTTGACTCGCTCGCACACCGGGCTCTTTTTCAACAAAAAACCGAAGAGGACACATGCACACCGCTCCAACCGCCAAGCCCTCACCTGCCAGCATGGCTCCGACCTCGCTGGCAATGTCTGCACAAGCAGAAAGCGCGCCCAAAAGCGCCCAACTCGCCCACTACCAGATCATCCGCCGAAATGGCGCTGTGGTGCCTTTTGAGCCCAGCAAGATTGCGGTTGCCTTGATGAAAGCTTTCCTGGCGGTGCACGGCACGCAGGGCGCCGCATCGGCCAGCGTGCGCGAAACCGTAGACGCCCTGACGCAAAACGTGGTCCGGGCGCTGATGCGTTCGCGTCCCGGCGGAGGTACGTTTCACATCGAAGACGTTCAAGACCAGGTTGAGCTGGGCTTGATGCGTGGTGGTCAGCACGAAGTGGCTCGCGCCTATGTGCTGTACCGGGAGCGGCGTGCGCAAGAGCGCGCGCAGCAGCAGGTCAGTGCGAAACAGGTGGTACATACCGAGCTGCATGTGACGGACGCAGGCGAGCGCGTTCCGCTGAACCTGCAGCGCCTGAACAGCCTGATCGAGGCTGCCTGCGCGGGCCTGGGCGCCGATGTGAAGCCCGCTCCCATCGTGGCAGAAACCCAGCGCAACCTGTATGACGGCGTACCCATCGAAGAGGTCTACAAAGCGGCCATCCTTGCAGCCCGCACGCTGATCGAAAAGGATCCGGATTACACCTACGCCACCGCGCGCCTGCTGCTGCACACCATCCTCAAAGAAGTACTGGGTGAAGATCTTCCTGCCGCGGAGATACCGCAGCGCTACGCAGAATTCTTTCCGCTGGTAATCAAAAAAGGTATTGAAGCCGAACTGCTGGACGAAAGACTGGGACAGTTTGACCTGCCGCGCCTGGCCGCTGCACTCAAACCCGAGCGCGATCTGCAGTTCGACTATCTGGGCCTGCAAACACTGTACGACCGCTATTTCCTGCACGTGCGCAAGACTCGCATCGAGCTGCCACAGACCTTCTTCATGCGGGTGGCCATGGGCCTGGCGCTCAATGAGATCGACCGCGAGGCCCGTGCCATCGAGTTCTACGAGGTGCTGTCCTCTTTCGACTTCATGTCCAGCACGCCCACCCTGTTCAACAGCGGCACCCGACGCTCACAGCTCTCGTCTTGCTATCTGACCACCGTGCCCGACGACCTCGACGGCATCTACGAATCCATCAAGGAAAACGCGCTGCTGTCCAAGTTCGCTGGTGGCCTGGGCAACGACTGGACCCGCGTACGCGCCCTGGGCGCACACATCAAAGGCACCAACGGCGAGTCGCAGGGCGTGGTGCCCTTCCTCAAGGTGGTGAACGATACGGCTGTGGCGGTGAACCAGGGCGGCAAGCGCAAGGGCGCGGTCTGTACCTACCTGGAAACATGGCACCTGGACATCGAAGAATTTCTGGAGTTGCGCAAGAACACCGGGGACGACCGCCGCCGCACCCACGACATGAACACCGCGAATTGGATTCCCGACCTGTTCATGAAACGCGTGATGGAGAAGGCCGACTGGAGCCTGTTCTCTCCCAACGATGTGCCCGACCTGCACGACCTGTTTGGTGCAGACTTTGAGCGCGCTTACCTGGCCTATGAAGAAAAAGCCGCGCGAGGTGAGATCAAGCCTTACAAAAAGGTGCCCGCCATTGACTTGTGGCGCAAGATGCTCTCGATGCTGTTCGAGACCGGCCATCCCTGGATCACATTCAAGGATGCTTGCAACGTCCGCTCACCGCAGCAGCACGCAGGGGTGGTGCACAGCTCCAACCTCTGTACCGAGATCACACTCAACACGAGCGACACCGAGACCGCAGTCTGCAACCTCGGCTCGATCAACCTCGTGCGCCACCTAAAGGAAGGCGACCATGGCAAAGTGCTGGATCAGGCGAAGCTACAAAAGACGATCACCACTGCGATGCGCATGCTCGACAACGTGATCGACATCAACTACTACGCGGTCAAGAAGGCGCGCGACTCCAACCTGCGCCACCGCCCTGTCGGTCTGGGCATCATGGGTTTTCAGGATGCGCTGTACGAGTTGAGGGTGCCTTATGCATCGAATGAGGCCGTGGAGTTCGCCGACCGTTCCATGGAATCCGTGTGTTATTTCGCTTATTGGGCGTCAACCGAACTGGCCAAGGAACGGGGCCGCTACAGCAGCTTCAAAGGCTCGCTGTGGGACCAAGGCATTCTGCCGCTGGACTCGCTGGACCTGCTTTCTCAGCAGCGCGGCGGCTACGTCGACGCCGACCGCTCCGCTTCGCTGGACTGGGATGCCTTGCGCCAGAAGATCGCCCGGGACGGCATGCGCAACTCCAACTGCGTGGCCATCGCACCGACCGCAACCATCTCCAACATCATTGGTGTGGACGCGTCGATCGAGCCATGCTTTGGCAATCTGTCGGTCAAGTCCAATCTCTCGGGTGAGTTCACCATCATCAACAGCTATCTGGTCAAGGACCTCAAGCGCCTGGGGCTGTGGGACGACGTGATGGTGATGGACCTCAAACATTTTGACGGCTCGCTGCACGCGATTGATCGGGTCCCGCAAGACATCAAGGCGCTCTATGCCACCGCATTTGAAGTCGAACCGCTGTGGTTGGTGGAAGCGGCCTCCAGGCGCCAAAAGTGGATCGACCAAGCACAAAGCCTGAACATCTACATGGCCGGTGCCTCCGGGAAAAAACTCGACGACACCTACAAACTGGCCTGGCTGCGCGGACTCAAAACCACCTACTACCTTCGCACCACGTCCGCCACACAGGCCGAGAAATCCACGGGCCGCACGGGGCAGCTCAACGCCGTATCGGCGCACACCGCAGAGGCCAGCAGCAAGATAAGTTTGGCCGGGGCATCTACCGCGCCGGAGCCGGCAACCGACGTCAAGTTCTGCGCCATCGACGACCCCGGCTGCGAAGCCTGCCAGTGAGCCAAGGGCTCGTGTGTGGTGTTTGTGGTGTGGGAGTGCGCGTTTTCGATGCGACCCCGCAACACATGGCGTTCATGACACGCACGAGTCCTTTTCATTTCAACTCGACACTTCGATAATCCACCGAATTGGACACAACTATGCTGACCTGGGAAGAACACACCACTCCCGCTTCGAAGCCCGCATCGAACCCTCTGCCGCCTGCCTCCGCAAGCGCGCACGCAGTCCCGTCCTTCCCCCACCATCGCGCAGACAGCCAGACGCCAGCGCCGCAGGCGCGCCGCGTCAACGCTGCGGACAAGCGCATCATCAACGGCCAGACCGACGTCAACCAACTGGTGCCTTTCAAATACAAGTGGGCCTGGGAGAAGTACCTGGCCACCTGCGCCAACCACTGGATGCCGCAGGAAGTGAACATGAGCCGCGACATCGCGCTCTGGAAAGACC
>DAIOEI010000058.1:0-9646 GCA_036746335.1 Hydrogenophaga sp.
GGGGGCAGAACACGGCAACAAACGTCGGCGCGATCAATGGATCTCGCCTCGCTTCAGCGAATGGCCTGCTTGATCCAACTCGGAGCGTTCAGTGGGCTCGGCGTGATCAGATGCCAGCCGATGGGTAAGGCTGTTGCGAATGAACTGCTTCTCAACGTGCCGGTTGCGCCGGTTCTTTTTTGCTGCGGAACGCTGCCCGAATCGCTTGTCGACAACGACCTCATCCAGGTGGCTCAAATCGTCCAGGTCCCAGATGGCGTTGGGTGAATTGCGCTGAGACATCTTGGCAGACAGCTTCGGAAACAACACCCGTTGGAATCGGCCTGCCTCTCAGCCAAGACGCGCCAACAACCACCCGGTGGCGCCGATGTGGGACAGGGTCACCAGCACCGACAAGCTGTGCAACCACTTGAAGCGCTGGCGCTGACCCGCATCAGTGGCCCGGTTGATCGCCGGCATTAAAACCTGTCGCAGCGGCAGGGTGGTCACGGCCACGGCAGCCATCAGGATCGCAGGCACCGCGTCATGTGACCACCACAGCAAGGCCGAAGTGGCCGCTGTCGCCATGACGAAAAGGTAAAACCACGGGAATGCCCTCCGCAATGCTGCGCCCGCCGTTGCTGCTGGCAACGCTGTGAACAGAAAGGCGGCAAAGGCAAAGGAGTACAGCGTCATGCCGCCAAACAACAGAGCGGTACTCAAAATGGCAAGCGACAAGATCATGGGCAAGGGCTCCGGTGGTGAATCTGAGGGTGAATGCGCAGGTGAGCTGGGCGGTGACGCCTGCTCTCAGGAACACAGCAACGCCCGCACGTCCCCTTTGGCGCGCAGCGCCGTTTCAAGGCAGCGCCAATCCTTCTGCAACCGCCACCCGCTCCAAAGCTGTCTCAAACAGCATCCGAGCCGTGCCGGCAACGCGCTGCAGGTAGTTGTGAAGTTCTGCGTCGGCTGGACTGCGGTTGGCGCAACTGGCGCTGTAGCTCTCAAAACTGGCGATCTGCATGAGCAGCTCGGCCACATGGCTGGGACATTCGCAGGCCACTGCCGATGGCAACCCGGCAAATCCCGTCAAAGAGGCGTCATCAAAACGCCGTGCCGGCAGCGGCTTGGCACTGGCGCTGATGGTCAGGGCATCCAACAAACGCCGGTCGATTCCATGGTCGGACGCTCTTTCACCGGTGGCGTCGGCGCGTGCGTGACCTGAGGGCGAAGAGGCCATTCCAAAAGAAGACAACCACGCAACGAGCGCGCCATCGTCGGTTGGCTCCCGGACAACGGACGCGCCGGCGTTCACCAGCGCATCGCGGGCGGTAGGCACGGCGAAGCGGTACGCCACAGCCGTTTCACGGGCCTGCCACGCATCCCGTGCCGCGGTCAAATCGGCGACCGGATCTTCTTGCAAACTGGGCGCGTGCCACAGAAGCAGGTCAATCGGCGCTCCGCTCGAGCCTGCGGCCGCCTGGAGTGCCTCGTCCAGCGAGTCATACACCCCAACGATTCGCGGGGGTATCGCCCACCGGTCCCGAACAGCCGGAAGCATGAGCCGACGTGCCATGCCCACGCCCACCACCACGATGCGAAGGGGCGTGCTGCGCACGGGCGGCTTGGCGTTTCTTTCAACCTCGTCGCCCGCGCATGCGCGGGCCAGTTCCTGCAGTTGTCCAGCCGTGAGGGCGGCCAGCGAACCGATGTTATGTCCTTGCTGTGTCAGCCGGCGAAGCATCACGACCCGGTCAACATCTGCGGCCGAATACAAGCGATGGCCCGAGGGTGCCGTGGTAGGCCCGATCGCCTGGTACCGCTGCTCCCAGATGCGCAGAGTCGACACGGGCATCCCCGCTGTCCTCGCGACCGCGCCACTGCGAAAGGTCGGCGGATCTGGATCGCGGCGTGCCTGAATCTTGAGATCTTGTGCTGAATGAGCCAATGTGCTTCCCTCGATTGAGTTCAATTTTGAGTCGATTCATGGCCTATGTCAAGGCTATTTGAAGAAAAATAACCGCTCATGAATCGATATAAGATAGGATGAACAACCCAAAAGCAATGCATCGATGCAGGCGCCCTGCGAACAACCCCATGCGGGCCCTGTGCTGATCGGGCATCTGCACCACCTGACGACCACCGAACTCGTGGCCTCAGCCGTTTGTGAAACCTGGCGCAAGAGCCACATTGAACCGGAGCCGTGAGAACCGATGGGCCATCAAAGACCACCAGGCTTTGAATACGTGCCGACCAGGGGCAGTGCGCCACGCGTCGCTGTGATCGGTGCGGGCATCAGCGGTTTGTCATGTGCCCGCGAGTTGCGGGTGCGGGGGTACGAGCCTGTGGTGTTTGAGGCCAGTGGCCGGCTGGGTGGGCGATGCAGTTCGCTCAGCACCCGCATCGGCTGGTTTGACGATGGCGCCCAATTCATCAGCGATTCCACCCGGCTGTCCGCTTACGCCGTCCCGCGCTCCGGCATGTTGGCAGCCCTCCACCCCTGGACCCAACCGGTCGGCTCTTCTGACTCCGAAAACCCGGGCAAATTCGGAGACAAGGAGGGGGCTGAAGCACTCGAAGTCACCGAGCTGGAGCTGATCGGAACGGTCGGCGTGCCTTCGATGGCAGCGCTGGCGGGTGAAATCGCTCAGCCTCTGGATGTTCGGTTGAACACCCCCATTGCCCAGGTTCATCGGCGCGGTGATATCTGGTTGCTCCAACACGAAGGCACCGACATCGATGAGGGTTTCCAGGCCCTGGTGCTCGCCATTCCAGCGCCGTTGGCGCTTCCCCTTGCGGCTGAGTCGCGCCGGCTCAGTGCAGCGCTGGGCGCGGTTCGTTACCGCAACCGGTGGGTCTTGTTGCTGGGTTCAGCGCGCGCGGTGGGGCTTCCGAGCCACCAAGCGTTTGAGGGCGGCCCCATCGAGCGGATCGCAGCCATGCACAGCAAGCCGGGGCGACCCTCGGCCTTGCCGCAGCGGTGGTTCGTCGAGGCCAACGAGCGGTGGTCACATGAACACCGGTTTGACGACCCCGAGGTGGTGGCCGAACTGCTGCACGACAATTTTCAAGCGTGTGCAAGACGAACCGTGACACCCAGTTTTCTTTTGACCCACCAGTGGCGCCACGCTTATGCGGAGAGGTCTGCTGCATCGGCTGAGCAGGCCAGATGCTGGTGGGATGACGAGCTCCAGATGGGCGTTTGCGGCGACAGCGTGGTGGCCAGCCAGGTCGATCAAGTGCACCGCAGCGGCTCCTTGCTGGCGGCCCGGATTGCCGAGAGCTTGATCGCGCGACGCTGGCGCACCGACCCGCAAACGATGCAAAAGCCAGCGCCCCATCCGTTTCGAGCACGCCGAGACCGCAAGCCCTTGGCCTAGAGTGCATTTTTCAACCGGCTTGCATGACCAGGAATATTCCCATGAACAACTCACGACGCACCTTCATCATGACCATCGCGGCAGGCAGCGCTGCGCTGACCACAGCCGCTCAGGCCCAGGCCCAGGCGAAGCTGAACGAAAAAGATCCGCAGGCGGTTGCACTCGGTTACTTTGAAGACGCCACCAAGACCGACACGAAGAAATACCCGAAGTACGCCGCCGGACAGGTCTGCACCAACTGCGCCTTGTACCAAGGCAAAGCCACCGATCCGTGGGGCGGCTGCCCGCTGTTCGCTGGCAAGCAAGTGGCCGGCAAAGGCTGGTGCAGCGCCTGGGCCAAGAAAGGCTGATGGTGTCCAGATCGTCCCCATCGCTCACCAGCGCCGGTCATGGCGCGCCAGGCGGCAGTCCGCTGGGCTGCGCCATGGCCCAAGCCAGGGCCTTGCCCCCGGAAGTCGTGGCCGATCTGCGCACCGATCACGCGGGCGAGACCGGCGCGGTCTGCATTTACCAAGGCGTCTTGCAGTTTGCGCGCGACCGTGAGCTGCGTGCGTTTGCCCAGCGGCACCTGGCCACCGAGCAGGCGCACTTGCACCAGATTGAGGCGTGGCTGCCCAGGGCTGACCGCAGCCGCCTGCTGCCGGTGTGGCAACTGGCCGGGTGGATGACGGGCGCTTTGCCCGCTTTGTTGGGTCCGCGCGCGGTCTACGCCACCATTGAGGCGGTTGAGCGGTTTGTGGATCAGCACTACGAAGAACAGGTGCGCCGCCTGGACGCGCACCCCGAATTGCGTTCGCTGCGTCAAACACTGCTCGACTGCCAGGGTGATGAGGTGGCTCACCGCATTGAAGCGGCGGCCGCACGCGGCCCTGGCAAACCAGGCGCTCTGCTGCGCGTCTGGTGCTGGCTGGTGGATGTCGGATCCAAGGGCGCTGTGTCTGTGTGCCGCCACATCTGATCGAACATCCCATGACAGCCATCACTTCTGAAATTGAGCGATTCAACCGCCTGAGCGCCACCTGGTGGAACAGCGAAGGACCCATGCGGCCACTGCACGTGGTCAACACCTTGCGACTCGACCACATTGTCGAGCAGATAGCCGCCCACTTCGGGCGCGACACGAAGAACGCACTGACCGGCTTGCGCATCCTGGATGTGGGCTGCGGTGGCGGCTTGATGTCCGAGCCTTTGGCGCGTTTGGGCGCACAGGTGGTGGGTATCGACGCCTCACCCGGCAACGTGGCCGCAGCGCGCCTGCATGCCGAATCACACGGTGTGGCGGTTGACTACCGGCTGGGCGATCCAAGCGATGTGCTCCGCCCCGAGGAGCAGTTCGACGTGGTGCTCGCTCTCGAGGTGGTGGAACACGTGAGCGATGTGCCCGCGTTTGTTGACACCGTGGCCCGCGGCGTGGCACCCGGCGGACTCCTGTTTGCGTCCACCATCGACCGCACTTGGAAGAGCTTTGTCTTCGCCATCGTGGGTGCCGAGTACGTGTTGCGGGTGCTGCCGCGCGGCACACACCAATGGGCGCGCTTCGTGCGCCCCGCCGAATTGGCCGCCGCGGTAGGCCGCTCAGGCTTGCAACAGCGCGACCTGCGTGGCATGCGCTACCTTCCGCTGCTGCACAAGGCCTCGTGGTGCCAGGACACACGGGTCAACTACATCGCTTCCTACGGCCACAGCGTTCAAGCTGAAGCCCAAGGCCATCTGCACTCGGCTTGACGCCCCCATCCCGATGAATCCCGATGAATCCCGTGAAAACCCTGGTGCTGGTGCTGGGCGACCAGCTTGATCTGGAGGCAGCTGCCTTCGACGGCTTTGACCCCGAGCAGGACGCGGTGTGGATGGCCGAGGCGCATGACGAGTCCACCCATGTGTGGTCGAGCAAGCAGCGCATCGCACTGTTTCTGAGCGCCATGCGCCACTTCGCGCAGGCCCTGCGCGAAGCGGGGCGGCAGCTGCACTACCGAATGATGGACGACGCCGGTGCCGCCGGCAACGAGCACA
The DNA here is from genome assembly GCA_036746335.1 of Hydrogenophaga sp. Lineage (GTDB taxonomy): Bacteria > Pseudomonadota > Gammaproteobacteria > Burkholderiales > Burkholderiaceae_C > Hydrogenophaga. The sequence continues at coordinate 5,370 of DAIOEI010000058.1, forward strand.
GCCTGGCGGCCAAGCTGCGGTCCGATCTGGCCGCCCTGCAGCCGCAGCGGGTGGTGATGACCGCGCCAGGCGACTGGCGTGTGTTGCAGCAGATCAAAGGCGTGGTTGAGGCGGCGGGCCTGACGCTGGAGCTGTGCGACGACCGCCACTTCTTCACCACGGTGCGCGATTTCGCCGCCCACGCAAAGGGGCGCAAATCGCTGCGGCTGGAATACTTCTACCGCGAGCTGCGCCAGCGCCACGGCGTGCTGATGCAGGACGGCCAACCGGCAGGCGGCCAATGGAATTTCGACGCCGATAACCGCGAGTCTTTCGGCGCAAAAGGCCCTGGCCTGGTGCCCACGCGCGCTACCTTCAAGCCCGATGCGATCACGGTTGAGGTCATCGCGCTGGTCAACACCCGCTTCGCACAGCACCCCGGTGCGCTGGAGAGCTTTGCCTGGCCAGTCACCCGCGATCAGGCCTTGCAGGCGCTGCAGCGCTTCATTGAGGAGCGGTTGCCGCTGTTTGGCCGGTATGAAGACGCGATGTGGCCGGGTGAGCCCTGGCTGTACCACTCGCACCTGTCGGCCGCGCTGAACCTGAAGCTGCTCACCGCGCGCGAGGTGGTGCAAGCGGCTGAGTCCGCCTACCTGGCCGGCCACGCACCTCTGCAGAGTGCCGAGGGCTTCATCCGGCAGATTCTGGGCTGGCGCGAGTACGTGCGCGGCATCTACTGGACGCAGATGCCCGACTACGTCGAGCGCAACGCCCTTGCTGCGCAGGAAGACCTGCCGGGCTGGTTCTGGACCGGCAAGACCGACATGGCGTGCTTGAAGGACGCCATCAACCAGACGCTGGAACACGGCTACGCCCACCACATTCAGCGCCTCATGGTGACCGGCCTGTATGCCCTGCTGCTCGGCGTGCGGCCGCAACAGGTCCATGAGTGGTATCTGTCGGTCTACGTCGATGCGGTGGAATGGGTAGAGCTGCCCAACACGCTGGGCATGAGCCAGTACGGCGACGGCGGAATGATGGCCAGCAAGCCCTATGTGGCGACCGGCAAATACATCCAGCGGATGGGTGGCCCGTGCAAGGGTTGCCGCTACGACCCGGCGCTGCGCGACGGGGAAAAGGCCTGTCCGTACACCACCCTGTACTGGGACTTTTTGATGCGCCACCAACCGCTGTTGTCCAAGAACGCGCGCATGGCCTTGCAGGTGAAAAACGTTGAGCGCATGACCGACAGCCAGCGTGAAGCCGTGGCTCAGCGGGCCGACGCCATCCGCCGTGGCGAGGTGGGCGTCGCGCCATGAAACCGCTGGACTTCTTTCCACCCACGCACGACGCGGCGCTGGCGCGCATCTCCGCGGTGCGCCCGGCCGACTACGCGCGCAGCCGTAATGCCATCGAAGGCGCAGTGACGCAGCTCTCGCCCTACATCACCCACGGCTTCGTCAGCCTGCCTGAGGTGCTCGCTGGTGTGGCCGCGAAACACCGGCTGGACGTGCAGCACAAGTTTGTGTTTGAGCTCGGCTGGCGCGCGTACTTCCGCCATGTGTGGCGCCACCTGGACGACAGCATTCTGCAATCGCTCCACGACGGCCTGCTGCCCGATACCGCGTATGCCACCGAGCTGCCGGCCGACATTCGCCAGGCGCGCACCGGCGTGCCCGCCATCGACATGGCGGTGCGCACCCTGTACGCCACTGGCTATCTGCACAACCACGCCCGCATGTGGCTGGCCAGCTACGTGGTGCACCTGCGCAAGGTGCACTGGCGCGTCGGCGCCGATTGGCTGGTGGCGCACCTGCTCGACGGCGACCTGGCCAGCAACCACCTGAGCTGGCAGTGGGTGGCCGGCACCGGCAGCAACAAGCCCTATCTGTTCAACGCCGACAACGTGGCGCGCTACGCACCCAGCGCCTGGCACAGTGCGGGCTCGGTGATCGACTGCAGCTACGAGCAGCTGGACGCCATGGCACGCAGCACCCGCCCGGTGAAGAGCACGCCTCAAGGCGAAGGCGTTGAAGAGCCAGCGGTGTGGTCCGCTCCCCCAGGTGCGTCTGCGCCCCAAGCCGCCGATGTGGCTGGCCGAGATGTCTGGCTGGTACACCCCTGGGCCTTGGGCGAACCACCGGCCGACCTGCCGCGGGACTGCCTGTGCGTGGGGTTGTGGCCGGCCGAGCACCACAACACCTGGCCCTGGAACGGCGCGCGCTGGGCCTTCGTACATGAGCGCATGGCCGAGCTCACAGCGCTTCGCTGGCACACCGACCGCGAAACGCTCAGCCAGTCGCTGGCTGGCGCGCGCTCGGTGCAGATCTTTGCCGATCCCCACGTCAGCAACCTGTTGCCAATCCAGGTGGTGCAGCGCGAGTCGCAGGCTTTGTTTGCCGACGTCAACCTGCACTGCCGCTCCTTCTCCACCTGGTGGAACCGCACCACACGTGGCATGAAAACGCTGAACGATCTGCCGGGCCTGGTGGCGCTGGCAGCCGGCGGCTCGGCTGGTCCGCTGTTCGACACCGCCACTCCCGCAAACCCCACTCCATTCGAGCACCCCAGATGAACGACTCCACATCGACCCAACGCATTGCCCTCGTCACCGGCGCCAGAGGCGGGATTGGGCGCGAGGTGGTGGCACAGCTGCGCGCCAGTGGCCACCGCGTGGCAGCGGTCGGACGCAATGCCGAGTCGCTGGCCTCGGTCACTGCCGACGCCCACATCGCCGCCGACACCACCACCCCGGAGGGCGCAGCGGCAGCGGTGTCCGCCTGCAAAGCTCAGCTCGGTGCTGCCCCCACCCTGCTGGCGCACTGCGTGGGCAGCACACTGATCGCGCCCCTGCACCGCAGCACCGCAGTGCAGATTCGGGATGTGCTGCGCATCAACCTCGACAGCGCCCTCTACATGCTGCAAGCCTGGATCGAAGCCTTGCGCGAAGCCAAACAGCCCGGCGCTGCTGTGCTGGTGTCCAGCGTGGTGGCGCGCGTGGGCGTCGCGAACCACGAGGCGATTGCAGCCGCCAAGGGTGGTATTGAAGCACTGGCACGCAGCGCCGCCGCGACCTACGCGCCAATGGGCCTGCGCATCAACGTGGTGGCACCCGGCATGACCGACACCCCCATGACCGCCAACATGCTGCGCGCTGACGCCATGCGCGAGGGCGCGGGCAAGCAATACCCGCTGGGCGGACTGCAAACCTCGGCGCAGGTGGCGGATACGACGGTCTGGCTGTTGTCCGATCACGCCTCACGAATCACCGGTCAGGTCATTGCTGTGGACGGAGGCTTCACCACCGTGCGGCCGCTGGTGAGATAGATCATTGGCCGGGCGCTCACGCCCTGGCATCAATCTTCTTCCCGCGCCTCTGTTCTCAATGTGTGCTTCTGCTCGCATTTGACCGCCACCACCGCTCGGACTCGGATGTGCTGCCACACCTCCAACCGCCACCGTCTGGTGGTACGCCAGTCCCTCCATCTGACCAGGGTTGTGCGCAGCAATGCGGTGGTCTTGGAGCCGCAGCGGGTTGAACGGATGGCGCCTGACTTACCCGCCAGCATCGCGCTGAGCTGACAAGCCCAGTCCATTCATTGGTCGCAGCCAAACAGGGTATGGAGGGTGTTCATGGCGACGATCCGATGGCTTTGCAAGGCTGATTTTTGCCTTCCGATCGCAAGGGGACAGGTTCACAGCAAGTCCACCAGTTCATCCTTGGCGCAAGCAGTCGTACCCGGGACTTGGTCTGGAGAGCTCCGGTCGAGCGACAGGTCTGCGGGGTCAAGCAGCCGTATGCGGCCCAGGTTGGTCAATGACACGTTGCGAAACTCGCGAACGTTCGGGCGTCAGTTTCTAATGGCTGAACCCAGCCTGATGCGGATCCTCACGGGGGTTGCGAGATCATGTCGTGATTCATGTTGCTGGTTGGAGTGCTTTTCAACATCGTCTACAGGCCCACCCAGCTAGTTGGATATACGGTTGAGCTCCTGTGTACATCTACCCTGAGAAAATAACCCTGCTCAAAATGGAGGGCAGATGCTGACAGATGATCGATTTGAAGTGCTGCTGCGGCGCGCGAACCGCATGCACACCGGGTTTGCAACCTGTCTCGGCTTGCAGCGGGAGTTGGGTTTGTACGCCCATGAGGTGTACTACTCCATCGACCAATTCAGTGTGTGGCGACTATCTATGTCGCGTGCGCAAGGCAACCAGCCGATTCACGTGTTGGTGGGCGCCCCAGAGCGGCGAGCCTCGCGGCACATACTGCCCTGCTCAACAGCGAACGCTCTGGC
>DAIOEI010000059.1:0-9420 GCA_036746335.1 Hydrogenophaga sp.
CGCCCCCAGTCAAAGCGCAGGTCCATGGCATGGCGCTGCACGGCGCGCCATTCGGTTGGTCGGCGTTGCAAGGCAAATGCTCGGCGCATGGCCGTCCATAAACTGGTTTCATCGAGGTGGTGGAAGACAAAGCCGCTGGCGCTGCCGTCGTCCAGGTTCTCCAGGCTGCAATCGGTGACGGTGTCGGCCAGACCGCCCACGGCACGCACCAGGGGCAGCGTGCCGTAGCGCAGGCCATAGAGCTGGGTCAGGCCACAGGGTTCGAAGCGCGAGGGCACCAGGATCACGTCTGCCCCGGCGATGACCGCGTGAGAGAGTGCCTCGTCGTAGCCAATGTGCAGCGCCACCTGGCCCGGGTGCTGCTCGGCACAAGCCTGCAGCGCCGAGACGATGTCGGCATCGCCGGTTCCCAGCACCACCAGCTGACCGCCGCGCCCAACCAGTTCATCCACCACCCCGGGCAGCAGGTGAAGGCCTTTTTGCTCGGTCAGTCGGCTGACCACGCAGAACAGCAGCGCGCTTTTGCGCGGTTTGAGCTTCATCTGTTTTTGCAGCCGTGCCTTGGCCTGGGCCTTGCCGTCGAGGTGCTCGGCGTCGAAGCCGGGCTGGACGAGCGGGTCCTGGGTCGGGTTCCAGACCGCGTCGTCCACGCCGTTGAGGATGCCGTGCAACACCGCCTGGCGTTTGCGCAGCACGCCGTCGAGCCCGCAACCTTGCTCGGGGGTGGTGATCTCGCGCGCATAGGTGGGGCTGACCGTGGTGATGGCGTCGCTGTATTTCAGGCCAGCCTTCATGAAACTGATGTGTCCGTGGTATTCCAGCCCATTGAGATGGAACAGCGCATCGGGCAGACCCAGGCGCTCGCGCCGTTCGGCCGGAAACACGCCCTGGTAGGCCAGGTTGTGGATGGTGAACACGGTGCCGGGTTTGCGCTTGCGACCGAGCGTGAGCTGGCGCAGGTAGGCAAAAGCGAGGCCACTGTGCCAGTCGTGTCCGTGCACGACGTCGGGGCGCCAGGCGGGGTCCAGTCCGGTGCCCAGCAGCGCAGCGGCCCAGCCCAGCCAGGCAAACTGTTCGGCCGCATCGGGCCAGGGCTGTCCCGCCTCGTCAAGATAGGGATTGCCGGGGCGTTCGTACAGGCCCGGTGCATGCAGCAGCCATACCGCCAGACCCGATGCCGCGATGTGGCCCCGCTGCAACCACACGTCATGACCACCAACCCTGGCGTCGCCAGGCTCCCCGAGGGTTTGCCGTCGTTCTTGGGACGGCCCGGCCAACCACAGGTGCCCCTGCGCGGACTCGTGGCGGGGCCCCAGACCTGGCGGCAGACCGGCGCTGTCACCGGCGGGCACGGGCAGCGGTTCGCCTTCGGGCGTGACACCGGCCACTACCGACGGAAAGGCCGGCAACAGCAGGCGCACCTCGGCACCCGCAGCTGCCAGCGCTGGCGGCAGACCCGCGCTCACATCGGCCAGCCCGCCGGTTTTGAGCAGCGGATAAACCTCTGAACAGACGTAAAGGACTTTGGGTGAATTCATGCGCTGAATGAAAAACAGGAGCGAAGCGGCGGAGGGGTGTTGTCCAGCACGCACCGCGGAACTGGCTTTGCCAGGCCGCTGGTGCGGCTCCCTTGGGGGGTGAGGGGGGTGCCCAAAGTGTTCAGCCCGTCATTCCAAAGCCATCAGCATCTCGCGCGTGACCAGCACCACGCCCCCCTCGGACAGGTAGAACCGCTTCGCGTCTTCGGCAGCGTCGATGCCGATCTGCATGCCTTCCGGGATCACACAGCCGTTGTCAATGACGACCTTGCGCAGCTTGCAGCCTCGCCCGACATCGACCTCGGGCAAGAGCACGGCTTCCTCGACCTCGGCGTAAGAATGGATGTAAACCTTGGAAAACAGCACCGAACGGCGTACCGACCCGCCGGAGATGATGCAGCCACCGGAGACCAGCGAGTCCACCGCCATGCCGCGCCGTCCATCGTCGTCGAACACGAACTTGGCCGGGGGCAGCTGTTCCTGGTAGGTCCAGATCGGCCAGTCGCGGTCGTACATGTCCAGCTCCGGGATGGTGTTGGTCAGGTCCAGGTTGGCGGCCCAGTAGGCCTCCACCGTGCCGACGTCGCGCCAGTAGGCCGGTGCCTCGGGCGAGCTCTTGACGCAGGACAGACCGAACGGGTGCGCCACCGCCTGCCCCAGGGCCACCATCGCGGGGATCAGGTCTTTGCCGAAATCCCGGCTGGAGCCCGCCGTTTCGGCATCTTGCTCCAGTGCCGCAAACAAGGCTTTGGCGTCGAACACATAAATGCCCATGCTGGCCAGTGCCACGTTGGGCTTGCCGGGCATCGCCGGCGGATGGGCAGGCTTTTCCGCGAACTCCACAATGCGGCGATCACCGTCAATGGCCATCACACCGAAGGCGCTGGCCTCTTCAATGGGCACCTCGATGCAGGCCACGGTGCATTGTTTGCCTTGCGCCACATGGTCGGCGATCAGGCTGGCGTAGTCCATCTTGTAGATGTGATCGCCAGCGAGGATGAGGATGTACTCCGGGTTGTGCGCGCGCAGGATGTCCAGGTTCTGGTACACCGCGTCGGCGGTGCCGAGGTACCAGCTCTCATCGTCCATGCGCTGCTGGGCGGGCAACAGGTCGATGAACTCGTTGAACTCGTTGCGCAGAAAGCTCCAGCCCCGCTGCAAATGGCGCAGCAGCGAGTGGCTTTTGTATTGCGTGAGCACGCCGATGCGGCGCACGCCCGAGTTCAGGCAGTTCGACAGCGCAAAGTCGATGATGCGGAACTTGCCGCCGAAGTAGACCGCCGGCTTGGTGCGCCGGTCGGTCAGCGCCTTCAGCCGCGAACCGCGGCCGCCCGCGAGCACCAGCGCAATGGTCCGCCGGGCCAATTGCTGGGGAGAGGGTTTGTCCATGTGTTGTCTCCGTGGTGTTGAAAGGCGGTGCAGATGGGGTCAGGGTCGTGTTCGGCGCGCGTGCCTGGGGCAGTGCTCCCGTGGAACCAGCTTAGCCGGGCCACAGGGAGCGTCCCCCCTCCCGCAGGAGAGGGGGGAAGACGCGCAGCGGCGCAGGGGGGTGCTCATGCTTGCCTCCACCTGCCCTGGGCCCGGGTCATGGCGGCCAGTTGCTCGGCGGGTTCGTGGTTCACCAGGGACCACTGGAAGCGCCACTCCCAGCAGCCGGTGGCCAGGCCCGGTGTGTTCATGCGGTGGCGGGTGTCCAGACCCAGTACATCCTGGAAAGGAAAGATGACCGTGTTGGCGATCGACATGGACAGCGCGCGAATGAGCGTCCAGTGGGGTTCGGCATCCACACAGTTGCCAAGATAGGCGCGGGCGGTTGATTTCTCGCCGGGGGTTGCACTGTTCCACCAGCCCACGGTGGTTTCGTTGTCGTGGGTGCCGGTGTAGGCCACGCAGAGGCGTTCCAGGTTGTGGGGCAGGTAGGGGTTGTCGGGCCCGCTGCCAAAAGCAAACTGCAAAATGCGCATGCCCGGAAAACCGCAGGCTTCGCGCAATGCCGTCACCTCTGGCGTGATCATGCCCAGGTCTTCCGCCATGATCGGCAGCGGGCCCAGGGCATCTCGCAGCGCTTCAAAAAAAGGCAGCCCCGGGCCGGGCCGCCATTGCCCAGCCATGGCGGTGGGCTCGCTGGCGGGAATTTCCCAATGCGCCTCGAAGCCACGGAAGTGGTCCAGCCGCACCACGTCGGTTTGCAGAAACAGGTGGGCCAGGCGGTCTTTCCACCAGCGGTAGCCGGTGTGGGCCATGGCATCCCAGTTGTACAGCGGGTTGCCCCAGCGCTGGCCGGTGGGGCTGAAGTAGTCGGGCGGCACACCGGCCACCACCTGAGGCTCCCCCTGCCCGTCGAGCAGGAACTCGTCCGCATGGGCCCAGACGTCGGCACTGTGGTGCGCCACAAAAATGGGCGCGTCGCCCACGATGGCGATGCCGCGCTCCCGCGCATAAGTCCGCAGGCGTTGCCACTGCACCCAGAAGCGCCATTGCACAAAGCGCCAGAAACCCAGCGCGTGGACCGATTGCTCACGCACCCTCTCCAGCGCCTCGTGGTCCCGTCGGGCCAGAGCTTCTGGCCAGAGCGACCAGGGGCCGCCATGGCGCTCGTCGAGCACCATGAACAAAGCGTAGTCGTCCAGCCAGTGGGCGTGTTGGGCGCAGAAGGCAGCCAGCTCGCTGCGACACACCTCGCTGGCGCGTTGGTTGAAGCCGTCCCAGGCCTTGCGCAGACAGGCCATGCGCCAGGGCGCGACCCGTTCGAAATCACAGCGGTGGTCGTCAAAACCCTTGCGTGCCATCCAGGGCAGCCAGCCCAGTTGCACCAGGTCGTCCAAGTCCACCAGCAGCGGGCTGCCGGCAAAGGCCGAAACGCTCTGGTAGGGCGAGTTCCCGGGTCCGGCGGGCGAAAGCGGCAGGATTTGCCAGAGGCTTTGTCCGGCTGCAGCGAGCCAGTCGACAAAATGGCGAGCGCCCGGGCCCAGGTCGCCGGTGCCATTGGGGCCGGGCAGGCTGGTGATGTGCAGCAGCACGCCGCTGGTGCGGCGCGCAAGCAGGGGATGCAGTGCAGTGGTGTTCATGTTGACGACGGGGTTGCCGGGGTCAGCCCATGCAAGCCTTGGACCAGCAAGCACACGCCAGGCCCGTTCAGCACCCATTCGCCGCGAGCCGGCTGACCGGCTTCGTGGGGTCCGACGACCCAGCCGCTGGCGCTGTCCAGCTGCAGCCACCACAGGCCAGGTGGCAAGTGCAGCTGGGTGGACCCGGTTTGGCCCTGCCAGGCCAGCAGCAAGCGATCTTGCACCAGCGTGCTGGGCCCGCCGACCTCGATCAAGGCCACGAGGCCGCGTTGGTGGGTGTCTTGCCAGTCGGCGCTGCTCAGCGGCTGCGCATGGAAGTCCATCCAGGTGACCGTGGCGCTGGCGCCAGGGTCGGTTGTGGCGCCACTGAACCATCGTGCGTGCCGCAAGCCCGGGTGGCGCCGGCGCAGCGCAGCCAGACCAGCCACAAAATGGCATAAAGCCCCATCGGTCCGGGTCCAGTCCAGCCAGGTGATGGCGTTGTCCTGACAGTAGCTGTTGTTGTTGCCTTGCTGGCTGTGGCCGATCTCGTCGCCCGCCAGCAGTTGGGGCGTGCCCTGCGAGCAGAACAGCGTGGCCAGCAGGGCGCGCCGCCACAGGCCACGCTGGTACAACACGGCTGGGTCCTGGCTGGGGCCTTCGGCGCCGGCGTTCGCGCTCAGGTTGTGGCCGTGGCCGTCGCGGTTGTCTTCTCCGTTGGCCTGGTTGTGTTTGTGCTGGTAGGCGGTGAGATCGGCGAGGTTGAAGCCGTCGTGGGCGGTGATCAGGTTGACGCTCGCGGTTGGCAGGCGGTCGTTGTGGCCAAACCGGTCGCTACTGGCGCAAACCCGCTGGGCGAGTGCTCCGCGCGTGGCCGGATGGCCCAGCCAGAAGGCACGCACGTCATCGCGAAAGCGGTCGTTCCACTCCAGCCAGCCGGGCGCGAAGCCGCCCAGGTGGTAACCGTTGGGGCCGATGTCCCAGGGCTCGGCGATCAGCCGCACACGGCGCAGCACCGGGTCTTGGGAGATGGCGCTGAGCAGGGGTGCGTGGGGGTGGAAGGTATGACCCAGAGCGCCTACGCGCCCGAGTGAAACCGCCAGGTCGAAACGGAAGCCGTCCACGCCAAAGGCCTGCACCCACCAGCGCAAGCTGTCCATGACCCACTGCACCACACGCGGCTCGCTCACATTCAGGCTGTTGCCGCAGCCGCTGAAGTTGTGCGGCACGCCGTGTTCACCCATGGCGTACCAGGCGTTCTGACCCAGGCCGCGCCAACACAGCGTGGGGCCATCCGGGTCGCTTTCGGCCGTGTGGTTGAACACGACGTCGAGCACCACCTCGATGCCCGCGCGGTGCAGGGCGTCCACCATCTGGCGGAACTCGGCGCGCACGGCGGCGGCCTGGATTGCACTGCAGGGGTCGCGCCCGCCGGTGGCGGTGGCATAGCCGGCATGGGGTGCAAACGCATTGAGTGTGTTGTAGCCCCAGTGGTTGGTCAGGCCTCGCGCCAGCAGGTGGCGCTCGCTGATGTGGGCGTGCACCGGCAGCAGGCAGACGGTGGTGATGCCCAGGCGCTGCAGATGGGCCAGCATGGCGGGGTGGCCCAGCGCGGCGTAGGTGCCGCGCTGGTCTTGCGGGATGTCGGGGTGCAGCCGGGTCAGCGCCTTCACATGCGCTTCGTAGATGAATACCTGATCGCGCGACACCGCCGGGCATGGCGCGATGGCCTGGCCCGCGGCCAGCTCGGCTGTGCTGTCCAGCACCACACAGCGGGGCATGTGGGCAGCGTTGTCTTCAGGGTCAAGGGCGTGGGTGTGCCAGGTGGCTTCAGGCTTGAGCGGGTTGTCTGCCACATGGCCCGTCTGCAGGGCCAGGCGCGAGGTGTCACCCACCAAGGCCAGTGCCCACGGGTCGAGCAGCAAGCGCGCCGGGTTGAAGCGCTCACCGGCGCTGGGGTTCCAGGGGCCGCTGGCGCGCAGGCCGTAGAGCTGGCCCGCCGCCAGGCCAGGCACAAAGGTTTGCCAGATGCCGTCGCCCTGCGGTGTGAGCTTGACGCGCCGCGTTTGGGGTGATTCCAGCGTGTCGAACAGGCAAACGTCGACGCCCTCGGCCTGTGGCGCCCAGACCGCGAAGCCCACGCCGTGCTGCCCGCCTTGCTGTTGCAGGCGGGCGCCCAGCGCGGGTGCAGCCAAAGCGGGTGTCATGGGGTCTCGGGTTGCAGCCAGAGGACGCCCAAGGGAGGGAGTGTCAAAGCCGCTGACCAGTTTTGTTCGTGCAGCGGATGCGCTTGCGCCAGCAGGCGGCCCTGATTGCCCACGTTGCCGCCGCCGTAATGGCCCGAGTCGGAATTCAGGCGCTCCACCCAATGGCCCGCGTGGGGCAGGCCGATGCGGTAGTCGCTGCGCACCATCGGCGTGAAGTTGGCGATCACCACCACCGTGTCTTCCAGCCGGTGACCGAAGCGCACGAAGGCCAGCACCGACTGGGCGGCGTCGTCCACCACCAGCCAGCGGAAGCTGTGGGGGTCGGTGTCGCGCGCATGCAGCGCAGGTTGCTGGCGGTAGAGGCTATTGAGGTCGTGTACCAGGTTCTGCACCCCGGCGTGTGCCGGGTCTTCCTGCAGGTGCCAGGGCAGCTCTCCATCGTGGTTCCACTCGGTGGGCTGCGCCAGTTCGGCACCCATAAAAAGCAGCTTCTTGCCCGGGTGTGCGTACATCCAGGCGTACAGCGCCCGCAAGTTGGCGAGCTTTTGCCATGTGTCACCGCTCATCTTGGTCAGCAAAGAGCCCTTGCCGTGCACCACTTCGTCGTGCGAGAGCGGCAACACGTAGTCTTCGCTCCAGGCGTACATCAGCGAAAACGTGAGCCGGTTGTGGTGCCAGCGCCGGTGCACCGGGTCTTGCGCCAGGTAGGCCAGGGTGTCGTGCATCCAGCCCATGTTCCATTTGTGGTCGAAGCCCAGGCCACCCTCGCGCACCGCACCGGTCACCCGGGGGAATGCGGTGGACTCTTCGGCCATGGTCACCGCCTGCGGCGCTTCTTGCTGCAGGACTTCATGGACTTCGCGCAGGAAAGCAATGGCTTCGTAGTTTTCCCGGCCGCCATCCTGGTTGGGTACCCACTCCCCTTCAGGGCGGCTGTAATCCCGGTACAGCATGGAGGCGACCGCGTCCACACGCAGACCGTCAATGCCGTACTGCTCGATCCAGAACAAGGCGTTGCCGACCAGGAAGTTCTTCACCTCGTGACGGCCAAAGTTGTAGATCAGCGTGTTCCAGTCGCGGTGGAAGCCCTCGCGCGGGTCGGCGTGTTCGTAGAGGGCGGTGCCATCAAAGCGCGCCAACGCGTGTTCGTCGGTCGGGAAGTGCGCGGGCACCCAGTCCAGGATGATCTTCAGGCCCGCGGAGTGGGCGGCGTCGATGAAACGGCGAAAACCGTCGGGTGAGCCGTAGCGGGCCGAGGGCGCATACAGCCCGGTCGGCTGGTAACCCCAAGAGGCGTAAAACGGGTGCTCGCTGACCGGTAGCAGCTCCAGGTGGGTAAAGCCCATGCCCGCCGCGTAAGGCACCAGATGCTGGGTAAGGTCGTCCCAGTTGGGCATCACGTGCCAGCCGCCCGGACGCTTCCACGAGCCCACATGCACCTCATAAATCGCCATGGCTTTGTCGGGTCGCACATGCGGGCCGGTGGGTGTGGTCGCGGGCCGCAGGGCTTCGCACACCCGGGCAGCGTTGCCCGGCGGCAGCTCGGTCTCGCGCGCATACGGATCGGACTTCATGACGGTCTGGCCATCGGCCCCTTCGACCTGGAATTTGTACCAGGCGCCCACGCCTGCACCCGGCACAAACAGCTCCCACACGCCACACTCGGGCCGCAGCCGCATGGCCTGGGCCTGCCAGCCGTTGAAGTCTCCCAGCAACGCCACCTGCCGCGCCGCCGGCGCCCAGACGGCAAAGGCGGTCCCGGCCTGACCTTGCATCACGCACGGGTGGGCGCCGAGTTTTTGCCAGGGGCGCCGGTGTTTGCCTTCGGCCAGCAGCCAGGCATCGGTCTCGCCGATCCAGAAAGCAGGGGCGTCGGGGTGGGGTGTGTTCATGCGTGTCTCACTCTGTATGCATTCTGGCATCGAACAGATACGAGCCAGTTACAAAATTACAAAGTCGGGACGGCAGCGGTTTCATGCGGCTGGCAGCGACAATCGGATCACGATGTCTTCTGTTTCGTTTGGTTCTTCATGGCTCACCCCTCAGCGCTTGCTGGGCGTGTCTGTTGTGGTGGCCCTGATCACCATCGCGCTGAAAACCGGCGCCTGGTGGCTCACGGGCTCGGTGGGCTTGCTCTCCGACGCCATGGAGTCGGTGGTGAATCTGGTCGGCGCGGTGTTTGGTCTGGTGATGGTGACGATTGCCGCGCGGCCGGCCGATGACGACCATCCCTACGGCCACCACAAAGCAGAGTACTTTTCATCCGGCTTTGAGGGCATCCTGATCGTGGTCGCGGCGCTGGGCATCCTTTGGGCTGCGGTGCACCGCTTGCTTGACCCGCAGCCGCTGACCCAGCTGGGTTGGGGCCTGGCACTCTCGGTGTTCAGCTCCTTCTTGAATGCCGTGCTGGCCTGGACCATGTTGGCGGCTTCGCGCAAACACCGGTCCATTGCCCTGGAGGCGGATGCGCGGCACCTGTTCACCGATGTGTGGACCTCGGCTGGTGTCGTGCTGGGGCTCGGGCTGGTGTTGCTGACGGGCTGGCTCTGGCTGGATCCGGTGCTGGCCATCGCTGTAGCGATGAACATTTTCAGAGAAGGCGTTCGCCTGATCTGGCGTTCCTCGCAG
>DAIOEI010000060.1:0-1819 GCA_036746335.1 Hydrogenophaga sp.
ACGGTGGCCGCGCCGCGCGGCATGCTGGGCCACTGGATCAAGATCAAGGACGGCAAGATCGAGAACTACCAGTGCGTGGTGCCCACCACCTGGAACGGCTCGCCGCGCGACACCAAGGGCCAGATCGGCGCCTTCGAGGCCTCGCTGATGAACACGCCCATGGTCAACCCCGAGCAGCCGCTGGAGATCCTGCGCACGCTGCACAGCTTTGATCCCTGCCTGGCCTGCTCCACCCACGTCATGAGCGAAGACGGGCAGGAGATGGCTCGGGTCACCGTCCGGTGACCCCCCCCTGCGCCGCTTCGCGTCTTCCCCCCAGAGGGGGGACGCACCCAGTGGCCCGGCAAAGCCGGTTCCACGGGTGCCCTGGATGGGACACGCGCTCCGGCGCCGCCCAATGGGTCATCTGATGCTATGAGTCGTCAATACAAGGAGAAACACATGCAATCGAAAAATATCCGCCGTTTGACCGCAGCCGTGCTGCTGGCCGGTCTGGCCGGCGCCGCGCAGGCGCACACCGGCCATGGCACGCACAGCTTCATGGAAGGCCTGGTGCACCCCTTCGGGCCGGACCACCTGTTGGCCATGGTGGCCGTGGGTGTGTGGTCGGTGAGTACCCTGCCGCAGGGCAAGGCCTGGCAAGGCCCGGCCACCTTCCTGCTGGCGCTGATCGTCAGCGCCGGGTTGGGCGCGATGGGCGTGACCCTGCCCTTTCTGGAGCAAGGCGTGTCCCTGTCGGTGGTGCTGTTCGGCGCCATGCTGCTGCTGGCCCAAAAGCCAATGCCACCCGTGATCGGCCTGGGCCTGATCGCGGCGGCCTCGTCGCTGCACGGCCTGGCGCACGGCTCAGAGACGCCGGAAACGGGCTTCGCCGGTTACGCCGTCGGTTTCCTGATCACCACCGCCGTGCTGCATGCCAGTGGCGTGGGCATCGGGCTGGCCATCCGGCGCTGGCTGGCCGCCCGCAGCGGTCTGGCCCTGGGGGGCCTGGGCGCGGCCCTGGGCGCCGCCGGTGTCTACCTCTTCGGCCAGCTGGCCGCCTGACAGCCCCGCGCTCAAGGAGCACGCCATGTCCCCCCTGTCCGCCCAAGAACTGGCCCAGCAGCGCCTAGCCGATGCCACCGGCATCGATGAGAGCGCCGTCTCGCACGGCCAGACCACCAAGTCGGTCTATGTGTACGAAGCACCGGTGCGCGTCTGGCACTGGATCAACGTCGCAGCCATCACCGTGCTGTGTATCACCGGCTACTTCATCGGCGTGCCGCTGCCGACCATGCCGGGGGAGGCCAGCGACAACTATCTGATGGGCTACATCCGTTTCGCGCATTTCACGGCCGGCTACATCCTGGCCATCGGTCTGCTGGGGCGCGCTTACTGGGCCATCGTTGGCAACCACCATGCGCGCGAGCTGTTCTGGGTGCCGCTGTTTCAGAAAGCCTATTGGGTTGAGGTGTTCACCATGCTCAAGTGGTACGCCTTCCTGATCCCGCGGCCGGGCCGCTACGTGGGCCACAACCCGCTCGCGCGGCTGGCCATGTTCTCGGGCTTTCTCACGCTGATGATCTTCATGATCGTCACCGGCTTCGCGCTCTACGGCGAAGGCACCCAGCCTGGCTCCTGGGCGCACACGCTGTTCACCAGCTGGGTGATCCCGCTGTTCGGCCAGAGCCAGGACGTGCACACCTGGCACCGCGTGGGCATGTGGGCCATGATCATCTTCATCATCCTGCACGTGTACGCCGCGATCCGCGAAGACATCATGGGCCGCCAGAGCATCGTGTCGACGATGATTTCTGGTCATCGGACGTTCAAGGACTGA
>DAIOEI010000060.1:1919-9395 GCA_036746335.1 Hydrogenophaga sp.
CCGCCGCGGGGTGTGCCGGTGCGTGCGCCGATGCATCCGGGGCGTTTGCTGGAGCGGACCTGTCTGGTGCCGTTGTCGCTCAACCAGAGCCAGGCGGCGCGCTTGCTGGGCCTGTCGCGCCGCCGCCTGCACGAGCTGGTGCACGGCCAGCGGGCGATGTCGCCCGATACCGCCATCCGTTGCGCTCGCCAGTTCGGCATCGACGCCGGCTTCTGGCTCGCGCACCAGGCCGCCTGGGACAGCTTCCACGCCTGGAAGCGCTTCTGTTCCGGTCCGGTCACCCCTTCCATCTCCCATTGAGTCTTTCGGGACCACCCACCATGAGCGCCCTTCCGCCCGAATCCACCTGTCACCCCGGTGGTGACACCCCCGCCCGGCCGCAGACCATCGTGGTGCTCGGCATCGGCAACCTGCTCTGGGCCGACGAAGGCTTTGGCGTGCGCTGCATCGAAGCGCTGCAACGCCGCTTCGAGTTCGCCGAACAAGTGTCGCTGATCGACGGCGGCACGCAGGGCCTGTACCTGATCCAGCACGTGCAGGCGGCCGACGCGCTGCTGATCTTCGACGCCATCGACTACGGCCTGGAGCCCGGCACCCTGAAGCAGGTGCGCGACGACGATGTGCCGCGGTTCATGGGCGCGAAAAAGATGAGCCTGCACCAGACCGGATTCCAGGAAGTGCTCTCGCTCGCGCAGCTCACCGGCAAGTTTCCGGCCCAGGTGCTGCTGATCGGCTGCCAGCCGCAGGAGCTGGAAGACTACGGCGGCAGCCTGCGCCCGATCGTCAAGGCCGCGATGGAAGAAGCGCTGGCGCTGGGTGTGGACCAGATCGCGCGCTGGGGCGGCAAGCCCACAACGCGGAGCACGCCACTGGGTGAACGCGAGGCGGTGACGATGGATGAATTGGCATTGGCCGCTTACGAAACCCAGCGTCCCACGCCCGAAGCAGCTTGCCGCGAAGGCGACGAACGCTTTTTTCCCACCACGGAAGCGAACTGAAACATGTGCATCGGCATGCCCATGCAGGTCACGTCCACCGAACCCGGTCACGCCTGGTGTGAAGGGCGTGGCGAGCGCCGCCGCGTGACCACCGCGCTGGTCGGTCCGCTGGAGCCCGGCGACTGGTTGCTGGTGTTCCTGGGCGACGCACGCGAACGCATCGACGCCAACCGCGCCGCGGAAGTCAACAGCGCGCTCGATCTGGTGCTCGGTGCCATGCAGGGCTTCGACGCCAGCGGCGACGCGGGCTTCACGCTGCCTTCCCAGATGACCGCCGAACAGCTGAAGCAGCTCTCCGGCCAGTTTTAAGAATTCACCCAGGAGACTCCATGAACACCGCCACAGAAACCCCCAGCCGCGCCTTTGCCCTGCCCGTGCCCGACACCAACCCCGCGCCGCCCCTGGTGATGCGCCTGGCGCGCGATTTTGGCGCCGCCTGGGTGGATGAGACCACCGTGGCCGCGTGGAGCGCGGGCGGCGGCGACCGCGTCGTGCTGCTTGCGGGCGACCCGGTGCGTTTCCCCGAAGGCCAGGACGTGGCCGCCGTGTTGCCCGAGCTGATGAAGAGTTTCCCCAACCGCTTCCAGATCGCCGTGGTGCCGCGCGACAACGAGGACGCGGTGGCGCGCCGCTACGGCTCGCAGCGCTGGCCCACGCTGCTGTTCTTCCGCGACGGCCAGTACGTCACCGCCATCGCCGGCATGCAGGACTGGGAGGTGTACCTGAGCGGCGTGGCCGCTGCGCTCGCCATGCCGCCTTCGCGCCCGCCCACCATCGGCATCCCGGTGGTGAGCCAGGGCGCCGCCGCCAAAGACAGCGGTTGCCACTGAACCCAACGACACAAAAGGACATCCCATGAAAGACTTCCCCATTCCCCTCGTTGCACTCGGCCCGGGCACGCAGTCCGAAGACGAAGCGCTGGACTACCTGCCCATGCCCAAGGACATGGACACCTACCGCCCGCCGGTGCTGCCCGAGCCCGAAGAGCTGGCCGGACGCGAGGCGGCGCGCGCGGTGCTGGCCCAGGTGCTGGCGCTGCTGGACCGCACGGCCGAGCGCGGCCCGGGCGGCCAGGTGTCGCTGACCGCATTGCCCGCGGCCGATCTGAAGCTGGTGAACCAGATCCTGGGCGAGGGAGAGGCCAGCGCCCTGGTGCGCGAAGAGGACGGCGCGCTCGAAGTGCGCATCCAGGAATCGGTGCTGGCCGGTGTGTGGCGCCTCATCACCTTCCGCACCGTGGACGGCCAGCGCTCGCTGATCGACGACGTGATCGAAGTGAGCCCGGTGCCGGCGCTGCTGCGCGCGATTGCGGTGGACGACGTGTGGCCCCAGGGCACCCAGCCGCAATGGGCCGGCCCGCTGCCGCCCAATGTGCAGAACGCGCCCCTGCTGGTGGAAGAAATCCGCGACCAGGTGGCGGGCTGGAAGCCGGGCCAGGTGCCCCACGTGGTCAACCTCACGCTGCTGCCGGTCACGCCCGAAGACATCGGCTTTCTCGACCACCACCTCGGCACCGGCCGCGTGTTGATGCTGTCACGCGGGTACGGCAACTGCCGCATCTCCAACACGCGCTTGCCGAACTGCTGGCGCGTGGTGTACTACAACTCGATGGACAAGGTGATCCTCAACACGGTCGAGGTGGTGGACATGCCCGAGGTGGCGATGGCCGCCCCCGAAGACCTGCGCGATTCGCACGAACGGTTGCTCGATGTGATGACCTACCTGGAAAGCGTGTGACCATGGCCAGCGCCCACCCTTCCGCCGGTTTTGAGGGCTTCGAAGGCTCGTACCTGGGCAACCGCGACGTGCTCAATCCCGGCTCGCGCCTCGAATGCAAGATCTGCTGGTGGGTCTACGACCCGGCGCTGGGCGACCCGCAATGGCAGATCGCCCCCGGCACGCCGTTCGCCGACCTGCCCGCGCACTGGCGCTGCCCGAACTGCGACTGCGAGCCCGATCAATTTCTTCTGCTGCCGACCGAAGAAAGCTGAGCCCATGTCAGCACCCTCTCAGCTCACCCCCGAATGGCTGGACCAGCGCGTGTCTGCGCTGGTTGCGCACTTCGTGCGCGTGCAGACCGAGCGCATGGTGGGCATCCCCTTGCTGAACCCGGCCCTGTGCGTCGAAGCCGTGGGCTTCGAGTGGGCCGAAGGAGAAGAGGGCGCCGAGCGGGTGGCCGAAGGCGTGCTCATCACACCCTGGTTCATGAGCCTGTTGCGCCTGCCTTCGACGAAACTGCCGCACGGCAACCGCGTGGGGCGCAAGGCCGTGCGCGATTTCGGCAGCGAACGCTTTGATTTCATCGGCGCGCACGACCCCGCCATCGGGTACCACGAGACCTGCGCGCTGTTTTCCCCCATGAACGGCTTCACCGGCCAGGACCTGGCGCGCGAGACCGCGCTGGCCTCGCTGGCACTGGTCCGACCTGTGCCCGAACCCGACGCGGTGTCGCCCATTGCCGCCGAGCCACTGCCGCCGCGCCGCGCGTTCTTCATGGCCCGCCGCCCGGACGCGGGAGCTCCCGCATGAGCGCCGCGCCGGGCCGTTCCCAAGCCAGCTCGCTCCGCAACCCGCAGGGCGAAGGTACTCCAGTGACCTTGGCCACCCCGGTGAACGATCTGTCCACGCTGGCCGGCCGCCTGCGCGTGGCGCCGGGCGCGCCGCTGCCGATGGCCTTGGTGAGCAGCCGACAGAATTGGGCGCCGCGCCTGGCCCGCAGTCAGGCCGCGAGCGCCTTGCCCGGCCTGATGGCCAGCCTGTTCAACCTCTGCGGCCACGCGCACCGCCTGTGTTCCCAGCTCGCCATCGAAGCCGCGGCGCCCGGCTCGCTGCCCGCGCCACAACAGGTGGCGCAGCGCCTGCGCACCGAGACCGCGCAGGAACACATCCGCCGCATCGGCCTGGACTGGCCACGCCTGCTGGCCGAGGGCGATGGGGCGCTGTTCGCCGCGCAAGCCCAGGCCGCGATGCGGGTCTGCCCGCTGCTGGCCCCGGCCGGCTCGGCGCCGGCCGACCCCTGGCCCGCCACGCTCGAATGGCTGCGGGAACACCTGCTGCAGATGCCGGCCGCCACCTGGCAACGCGCCTGGCAGGCCTGCGGTGCCGACTGGCTGATGGACTGGAGTCACCGGCACGACGACTGGCTGGCGAAGGCCATGGGCGCGGCCCGCGATGCCGATGGCGCCGTGCCGCTGAGCCCGGCCAGCGCGCTACGCGCCCATGCCGATGCCCATGGCCAGCGCACCCTGGGCGCCGCGCTGGCACTGCAACCCGGGTTCGCCCAGCGCCCGCAATGGCACGGCGGATGCGCCCACAGTGGCAGCTGGACCCGCCTGAACGATCCCGGCGGGAGCCTGCCGCTCACCCCCTGGGCGCTGCTCGGGAGCCGCATCTCCGACCTGGTGCGGCTGTGCCTGCCCGAGGTGCCGGGCCAGAGCGGCGCGGGCTGGTTGTCCTTCGGCTCGGTTAGCACAGGGCCGCGGCAAGGCATGGCCTGGGTCGAGATGGCGCGCGGCCTGCTGGTACATCAGGTGGAAATCGAGGGCCGTGGAGGCGAAATGCGCGTGGCCGCCTGCCGCGTGCTCGCCCCGACCGAATGGAACTTCCACCCACAGGGCGAGGTGGCGCAGCGCGTGGCCGACATGGATGCCTCCCGCCCTGCCGAAGACACCGAGCGGCGCGTGCGCCTGCTCATGGCCGCCTTCGACCCCTGCGTGCCCTTCGAGGTGACGCACGGTATGCCGACGTTGACGGAGGCCCAAGATGCATGAAGCCAGCCTGGCCGGTGGCGTGTTGCAGCTGGTCGAAGACACGGCGGTGCGCGAAGGTTTTTCTCGCCTGCTGTCGCTGCGGCTGGAAGCGGGGCAGCTGGCCGGTGTCGATGTGCGTGCCCTGCGCTTCGCGCTGGAAAGTCTGGCGCCTGGCACGGTGCTCGACGGCGCCCAGATCGAAATTGAAGAACCGCCCGGCCAGGCCTGGTGCATGGCTTGCGCGCAGACTGTGGCCATCCACCAGCGCGGCGATGCCTGTCCGGGTTGCGGTGGCTACCAGTTGCAACCCACGGGCGGCATGGAATTGCGTGTGATTGACATGCGTGTGGAATGAAGCACCCCCTGCGCCGCTTCGCTCGCCTTGCAAGCCGCGGCATCGCCAAAGGCGATGCCTCTTCGTCCTGTCCAAGCCTGCGCAGGCAGGCTTGGGAGCCGCGGTCCTCAGCCCCCTCTCTCGCCTTCGGCGGGAGGGGGACGCCCCCTGTGGCCTGGCGAAGCCAGTTCCAAGGGGGCGCTGGAGGGCGTCCCTTCACTTCGAGTGGTTCGAGTGGCGCGCAGCACATTCGGTCACTACCATGAACCTCAATCAGGAGAACCAACATGTGTGTCGTTTGCGGATGCAGTGACAACAGCCCGGCCCATGCCAGGCACGTACAAACCCACGCGAGCGAGGCCGGCGTGGTGCAGGTGAACCCCGGCAACGGCGACCTGCACTTCGGTGCCGGTGCGGCCCGCGTCTCGGTGCCCGGCATGAGCCAGGCGCGCGCGATCAAGCTGGAGACCGACATCCTCGGCGCCAACAACCGAGTGGCGTTGCAGAACCGGGCGCACTTCGAAGCGCACGATGTGACCGCGCTCAACCTCGTGTCCAGCCCCGGCTCGGGCAAGACCACGCTGCTGTGCGCCACCATAGAGGCGCTGAAGAAGCACGCGCCAGGCCTGCATGTGGCGGTGATCGAGGGCGACCAGCAGACCAGCTTCGACGCCGACCGCATCCGTGCCACCGGCGCCCCCGCGATCCAGGTCAACACCGGCAAGGGCTGCCACCTGGACGCGCCCATGGTGGCCGAGGCGTTTGCGCAGCTGCACGGCCACACCGATCACGGGCATGGTCATCACAGCCACAGCCACAGCCACCACGGTCACGGTCATTCGCACGATCACCACCACCATGGCGAAGGCCGCAGCCTGTTGTTCATCGAGAACGTGGGCAACCTGGTCTGCCCCGCCGTGTGGGACCTGGGCGAAGCGGCCAAGGTGGCCATCCTCTCGGTGACCGAGGGCGAAGACAAGCCGCTCAAGTACCCCGACATGTTCGCTGCGGCCTCGCTCATGGTGCTGAACAAAACCGACCTGCTGCCGCACGTGACATTCGACGTGGCGCGCTGCATCGAACTCGCGCGGCGTGTGAATCCGGCCATCGAGATCCTCCAGCTCTCGGCCACCACCGGCGAAGGCATGGACGCGTGGCTGCACTGGCTGGACCACGCCATGGGTTCGCAGCACCACCACCACGAGCCGGTGGCCGAAAAAGCGGTCTTGCGCCAGCGCGTGCTGGAGCTGGAAGCCGAGCTGGCGAAAGCCAAAGCCGCGCTGTCCGCCGATGCGGGGTCCTGATGGGCGCTTCGTCATGACCACCACCGTGCTCGCCGTCGGCGCCTGGCTCAAGAACGCGGCCTGCCTGTTGCTGCGCGGGCAAGCGCACTGGTCGCCGTTGCACGGGGACCTCAGCGATCCGTCCGCCTGCGAGGCGTTGGAGCAATCGGTGCAGGCGCTAGTGCAGCAGGCTGCAGTGGTTGGCGCACCGGTGCAGGCCATCGCGCACGACCTGCACCCCGACTTCTTCAGCACCCAGCTCGCGGTGCAACTCGCCACTGCGCTGGGCGTGCCCGCCATCGGCGTGCAGCACCACCACGCGCACATCGCCGCCGTGGTGGCCGAACACGGTATCGAAGGCCCTGTCATCGGCCTCGCGCTCGACGGCGTTGGGTTGGGGACAGATGGGCAGGCCTGGGGCGGTGAACTGCTCTGGTTGGACGGTGCGCATTGGCAGCGCGTGGGCCATCTGATGCCATTGGCTTTGCCGGGCGGCGACCGCGCCGCGCGCGAGCCCTGGCGCATGGCGGCGAGTGCCTTGCACGCGTTGGGTCGGGGCGATGAGATTGCCACCCGCTTTGCGCCGCAGGTCGGCGAGGCCGTCGCTTCGGGTGTGCAGCAGATGCTGGTCAAACACCTGAACTGCCCTCAGACGAGCAGCACCGGCCGCTGGTTCGATGCCGCTGCGGGTGCGCTGGGGCTGAGCGTTCGACAGACCGATGAAGCACAAGCGGCCATCGCCCTCGAGGCTGCCGCCGCGCGCTGGCTCGCACGACATCCTCACACCGCGCCGCTGCCCGGCGTGGTCCTTGACGCCCGCAACAGCGTGGACCTGCGAGGCCTCATGCCCCCTCTGTTCGAAGCCACCGCCGATGGCGTGGACGCCGCTGCGGCGGGTTTCCACCTCGCGCTGGCCCATGCGCTGGCCGATTGGGCCATCCGCGCTGCCCTGGAGCGCGGCAGCACCACCGTCTGCCTCGGTGGTGGTTGCTTTTTCAACCGCATCCTGCGCGAGCGACTGACCGCGCGCCTGCAGGCAGCGGGCCTTGCCGTATGCCGGCCCATCGACAAGGGCTGCGGCGACGCCGGCCTTGCGCTCGGCCAGGCCTGGG
>DAIOEI010000061.1:0-9263 GCA_036746335.1 Hydrogenophaga sp.
TTTGAACGCATTTTCCAATCCAGCCCTACGCCGATGATTGCCCAGTCCGCCAAGAGTGGCGTGATTCTGGACGTCAACGCAGCCTTTGAGCGTTGTTATGGCTACCGACGCGAGCAGGTGCTCGGGCGGGTGGAAGATTTCCTGTGGGCAGACCCAGGCCAGCGCAAGGCGCACATGAAGCGCCTGTTCAACCAGTTTCGCTCCACAGACCAGCCGGCCACCGGTCTGCGCTCGGATGGCAGCCACTTCGAAGCGCTGCTGTCCAGCGAGATCAGCGCCGACAAGGACGACACACTGATCATCAGCAATGTGATCGACGTCAGCGACCAGATCCGGCACGAAACCCTGCTCATGGAGATGGCCCAGGGCATGACCACGGAAACCGGGGAAGCGTTTTTCCACGCGCTCGCACGCCACATGGCACCCGCCCTCAATGCCGATGCGGTCATGGTGAGCGAGAAGGTCACCGATACCCGGCTTCGCAGCCTGTCCATCTGGCAGTTCGGACACCAACTGCCCAATTTTTCTTACGCGATGGAAGGCACCCCCTGCCAGCCGACGCTCATCCGTTACGGCCTCTGTGCCTATGAACGGGATCTGCAAGCCCGCTTTCCTGGCTTGCCCAAGACCCTTTCGCCCGATTTTCAGGCTTATGCGGGACAGGGTTTGCACGACGAAGAAGGCGGTGCCATGGGGGTTCTGGCGGCCTACTGGCGCCAACCTACGCCCATGACCACCGAGCTGCAAGCCCTGATGGCCATCTTCTCCAGCCGCGCGACCGCCGAACTCGTGCGCATGCGCCGCGAGCGGGAAATCCAGCGCCTGAACCACACGCTGGAGCAGCGCGTCAGGGCGCGCACGGCGGAACTGCAGAAGCTCAATGCGGAGCTGGACTCTTTCTCTTACTCCGTCTCCCACGATCTGAAATCACCCTTGCGCGCCATCGACGGTTTTACCCGGCTGCTTGGCGACGAACTCGAAGACCGGCTGCAACCGCACGAGCGCCAGTTGCTCGATCGGGTGATTGGAGCCACACAGCGCATGAGCGTACTGATCGCAGATCTGCTGGCCCTGGCCCGCGTCAGTCAGGGGGCATTGGCGCCCGAGTTGACCAATCTGAGTACGTTGGCCGAAGAGATCCTGCGCGCCGAGCAGGAGAAGCACCCGATGCGCCGCCTGCACTGGCAGATCGAACCCGGACTGCAGGCCTGGTGCGACCCGAGGCTCACGCGCATCGCGCTGGAGAACCTGTTGGGCAATGCGGTCAAGTACACCAGGGATCAAGCTGAAACACATATCGCACTGGGGCGGGAAACCGGTGATGGTGGGAGCACCGAACACCTGTTCATTCGGGACAACGGAGTCGGTTTTGACATGGCTTATGCCAGCAAGCTGTTCCAGCCTTTCCAGCGGCTGCACCAACCCAGCGAGTTCGATGGGACCGGCATCGGTCTGGCGACCGTGCGGCGTATCCTTGAGCGGCACGGCGGCGGCATCAAAGGCGTGGGCAAGCCGGGCGAAGGCGCCCGCTTTGTCTTTCACTTCGGACCAGCCCCCAAAAACCCGGCACCCCCCGCCCACCTGCGGCACGATTCCTCTGTATGACGCGCCCGTTTGACGACGATCCGCTGGGAGACAACCAGACGCCTTTTTTGCGGGACCTGCAAAGAAAAACGCTGTGGGCCCTGTTGCTGGCGCTGAGCAGCACTGCGCCCCTGGTCACCCTGGGCGTTTATTTGCGGGAGGGATGGACGCCGCTGTTCTGGGTCTGCGTGAGCCTGATGCTGACCATCTGGCTGGGTTTGGCGCTGTTCCAGAGCGGGCGTGTGCGCGGGGCAGCTCAGCTTGTGATCACCGCCATCCTGATGGCCGGGGCAACCGGTATCGCTGCACAGGGGTCGGTGCGCAGTGCAGGCGTTCTGGTCATGCTCGCCGGTGTGGTGGGTGCTGGAGCATTCTTGCCACGGCGGCAGATGGTGACCGCGGCAGTCGTGAGCCTGGTGGTGCTCGGTGTGCTGAATATCATGGAGAGCCACGGTCGTCTGGGGCCAGCCAATCTGCAAGTGGGCTGGGCGCTTTGGATCACCCAGGCCGCGGTACTGCTGAGCATCATGGTCAGTGTGTTTTACGGACGGATCCGAACCCGCGATGCTTTTGTCGAACGTGAGCTGGCGCTGGAGCGCGCTGGGCAGGTTACCAACGAGCTGCGTCAGAGCGAGCGGCGATTTGCTGCCTTGTTTCACGGCAATCCGGTGGCCACGCTGGTGCAGGACAAAGCCACCCAGCAGATCCTGGACCTCAACCACGCATTTACCCAGCTGTTTGGCTACAGCCGCGAAGAGCTGCTGGGCAAGACCGCCACACACCTGTGGGCAGAAGGGTCGGCACAACTGGCTTTTCGGGATGCATTGAACCAGGAACATACCATCCGGGAATTGCGTGGCAGCGGTCGGCGGGCTGATGGCAGCCTGGTGGACGTCATGCTGTATGCCGAGATCATCACCGAAGGCAGTGAAGAACTGGTGATCTCCATGGTGCTCGACATGAGCGCACAAACCAGTGCAAGACGCGCGCTGGAGCGATCCGAAGAGCGTTTCTCCAAAGCGTTTCATTTCAGCCCTATCGGCATGACCATCACGCGCTTGAGCGACGGCATGTTCATGGAGGTCAACCCGGCCAATGAGCGCGTGTTGGGCTACAGCGCGGCCGACTTCGCTGAAAAGACCTCTCAAGAGGTTGGGGTCTGGGTCCGGGAAGAAGATCGCCAGCAGTACGTTGCGGCACTTCAGAAAGAAGGGCGGCTGATTGCCTACGAAACCCGCATGCGCAGCAAGGCGGGCGAGATCGTACCGGTGCGCATTTGGTGCGAAATCATCGATATCGATGGTCAGCCTTGTTCCCTGGCCTTCACCATGAACGTGGCAGAAGAAAAAGCCCGTGAAGCCATGTTGCTGAATGTAGCCAAAGGCGTCTCCAGCCAGACCGGTGCGGCCTTCTTCCGCTCGCTAGCAGAGCACCTGGCCAGCGCCATCGGAGCCGATGGCGTGATGGCTGCCGAGCTGGAGGCCAGCGGCCAGCTGCGATGCCTGGCAGCGCTGTGGCAAGGGCAGGCCCATGCCGGCGGGTGCGAACCTCTGGACCAGAGCGCCTGCGGCCAGACGCTGCGCCACACCGAGCTGTTCGTGTGCACAGACGAGGTGGCTCAACGGTTCAACCTGAAACTCCCTTTTCAGGACAGAGGCGCCCGGGCCTTTGCCGGAATGCCTTTGATCGATCCCGATGGTGGGTCGATCGGGCTGCTGGCGGCCATGTGGTCCCGCCCTTTTGAGCGCGACAGCAACACCCAAGCCCTGCTGAGCATCTTTGCCAGCCGCTGCAGCGCCGAACTGGTGCGCCTGCGGCGCGAAGAGGACATTCGGCGCCTGAACACCAGCCTGGAGCAACGGGTGCGGCAGCGCACTTCGCAGCTGGAATACCTCAACCGCGAGCTCGACACCTTTGCCTACACCGTCTCGCACGACCTGAAGTCCCCGCTGAGGGCCATTGACGGCTTCTCACACTTGCTGCGCGAGCAACTCGCTGATCACCTGCAAGCTGACGATCAGGAGTTGTTCGACCGGGTCGATGGCTCGGTGCAACGCATGGGCAGCTTGATCAATGACCTGCTTGCACTGGCCCGGGTCAGCCAGGGCACGCTCCAGCGCATGGACACCGACCTGAGTGAAGTGGCCGCCAGCGTGCTTCGGCAAGAGCGCCACCGGGACCCAGGCCGCTCGATCGAGGTGTCCATTGCCCCAGGCTTGCGCGCGCATTGCGACCCCCGACTGGCGCAAATCGTGATGGAGAACCTGATGGGCAACGCCTGGAAATACTCCCAACACCAGAGCGAAGCCCGAATCGTGATTGACCAAGCTCCGCCAGCGCCAGGCCAAGCACCCGAGTTTTTCATTCAAGACAACGGCGCCGGGTTCGACATGGCGCGGGCCGACCGGCTGTTCAAACCATTTACACGTTTGCACAGCCCTACCGAGTTCGAAGGCACTGGTATTGGTCTGGCCACCGTGCGCCGGATTCTGGAACGCCATGGCGGCCACATCCGGGCGCAGGCAGCGGTGGGCGAAGGCGCGACTTTCTGGTTCTCGTTTGGCCACCCTGGCGTGGACTGAGCGGCCTCGCCTCAGACCGACAGCCACCCAAGGGTTCAGCGAAAAACAAAAGGCCGCTCACGCGGCCTTTTGGCTGAAACCGGCACCAGTGCCTCAGGTCACGCCATGCTGGCTGAACCAGGCCAGTGCGCGCTTCCAGCCGTCTTCCGCCGCCTCTTTGCGGAAACTTGGCCGGTAATCGGCGTGAAAGGCGTGGGGCGCATCGGGGTACACCACAAAGGTCGAGGCTTTCGCAGCCGCATTGCCGCCGGCCAGCGCGGCCTTCATCTTGTCCACCGTGTCCAGCGGAATGCCCGTGTCGGCACTGCCATACAGACCCAACACCGGGCCATGCAGATTCCCTGCCACGTCCACCGGGTGGCGGGGGTTGAGTTCGCTGGCCTGCCCGACCAGGCGACCATACCAGGCCACGCCCGCTTTGACCTGGGGGTTGTGCGCGGCATACAACCAAGTCTGGCGACCACCCCAGCAAAAACCGGTCACGCCCAGCTTGCTGGTGTCACCGCCGTTGGCCGCAGCCCATTGCACCGTCGCGTCCAGATCGGCCAAAACCTGTGCATCGGGCACCTTGGAGATCACCTCGGCGATCAGTTTGGCCATCTCGCCGTAGCTTTGTGCATCGCCCTGGCGCACAAACAGCTCCGGTGCAATGGCCAGGAAGCCCGCCCGGGCAAACCGCCGCGCGGTGTCGGCAATGTATTCGTGCACCCCAAAAATCTCGGACAGCACCAGCACCACCGGCAAGCCGGTTTTGCCAGCGGGTGCCGCCCGGTAAGCGGGCATGGAAAAACCCTTCACGTCGATCATCACCTCGCCAGCGGTCAGTCCGTCCGTCGGGGTTTTGATCGCGGTCTGCGCCATGATGGGCATGGCGGCCGCCGCATAACCTACGCCAAGCGCTGCCTTGAGCGCGGTGCGACGGGTGGCGCCTTGCTGGCCGGACTGGCCGGGCAGCAGTGCATCCAGATCGTTCACGAAGTGGTCATTGAGCATGAAGAAGACTCCTGTGGTGGTTAAAAAACGGGTCAGCCCACTGGGGTCGCCGAAACGGCATGGCGTGTTTCAACTGGTGCGGCATGTCTGACCTCTGAAGACGGAGTCTGCCCGGCTGTGGAAGTTCTTGCTTGCGGGTTGACCCGAAGGTGACTGCCAGCGCAAGGGTACAAGCCGAAGGCGTGACAAGCGGTCGCACAATCCGGGGGTGAAAACCGGCCATTTCCTTCAGCTCGTGGGTCTCTCGGCCTTGTGGGGTGCGTCGTTTCTGTTTCTTCGCATCGCCAGCCCCCTGCTCGGTCCGCTGGTGATGGCCGGTGGGCGCATGGCACTGGCGGCCGTGACCCTGGCGGTCATCATGCGGGTGCTGAACCACGCATGGCCCTGGACACACTGGCGGGAACTGGGGGTGCTGGCGCTGCTCTCCGTGGTGGCGCCCTTCCTGCTGTACGCGTGGGCTGCGCTGCACTTGCCTGCGGGCTACAGCGCCCTGCTCAACACCACGGCCGTGCTCTTTGGCACCCTCGCTTCGGCCTGGTTCAAGGAAGACAGCCTGAGCCTGCGCAAGCTGCTGGGTTGCCTGCTGGGGTTTGCCGGCGTGGCGCTGATCGTGCGGCTGGGTCCGGTGCAACCCGATCCCACCACCTTGCTGGCGGCGCTGGCCTGCATGCTCGCCGCGGCCTGCTACGGCACCGCCACCCCGCTGATGAAACGTGCGACCACCCGGATGCAGCCGCTGTCCATGGCGGCCGGCATTCACCTGATCGCAGCCGTGCTGGTGCTGCCCGGCGCGCTGGTGGGCTGGCCACAAGCCCGCTTCACCCCCGAGGCCATGGGGGTGCTGCTGGTGCTGGGGGTGATCACCTCGGGCCTGGCCTACTGGGCCCACCTGCGCATCATTCGCCACGTCACGCCCGTCGCGGCCATGAGCCCCGCTTTTCTGATCCCCGTGTTCGGCGTCACCTGGGGGCATCTGGTGCTGGGCGAAGAACTTTCATCGGGCATCTTTGTGGGCGGTGGGCTGGTGCTGGCGGCCACGGCCCTGGTCACCGGTTTCAATCCGCTGCGCCGCAGCGTGGTTGTGGATCCGGTGCCATGATGCTCTCGACATCGATCCGAAACCCCGTTGGTTCAAATCCATGTACCTGCCCACCCACTTTGAAAACACACAGACAGCCGACTTGCAGCAACTGATGCGCGAGCACCCGCTGGGCACCCTGGTGACCCACGGCAGCGATGGGCTGGACGCCAACCACCTGCCCTTTGAGCTGGATGCCCAAGCCCTGCCGCAGGGCCGATTGCGCGCCCATGTGGCCCGGGCCAACCCGCTGTGGCGCGAGGTGCCCGAAGCGGGCTTGCCGGTGCTGGTCATCTTTCAGGCCAGCCACGCTTACATCTCCCCCAGCTGGTACCCCAGCAAGCCCGAACACCACCGCCACGTGCCCACCTGGAACTACCAGGTGGTCCATGCCCACGGCAATTTGCGCGTGTGTGACCAGGAGCGCTTCGTGCGTGGCCTGGTGGCCCGCCTGACCCGGGAACACGAGCAACGCGCCGGGCAGAGCAAGCCCTGGAAAATGGGCGATGCGCCTGCGGACTACATCGACGCCATGCTGGCGGCCATTGTCGGCATCGAGATCGACATCAACCGCCTGGTCGGCAAGTTCAAGCTCAGCCAGAACCGCGAGTCGCGCGACCGGCTTGGCGCCGCCGATGGGCTGGAGCGCCTGGGCCACAGCGCGCTGGCATCGGTCATGCGAGAAGCGAAACCGAAGACATGAACCCCAAAAGGGAAAAAGGTTCCCTGCCTGCCCCGTTTATCCTATGGGCCGCGCAGAAACCTCAGACCCTGGCTGACCCATGACCCACATCCTCATTCTCAACGGACCCAACCTCAACCTGCTGGGCACGCGCGAGCC
Source organism: Hydrogenophaga sp. (assembly GCA_036746335.1). Lineage (GTDB taxonomy): Bacteria > Pseudomonadota > Gammaproteobacteria > Burkholderiales > Burkholderiaceae_C > Hydrogenophaga. The sequence continues at coordinate 7,079 of DAIOEI010000061.1, forward strand.
CGAGCAATACGGCAGCACCACACTCACAGACCTGGAGCAGTTGTGCCAGGCGCACGGGTCCAGGCTGGGGGTGGCGGTGAGCTGCTTTCAGAGCAACTGGGAGGGCGCGCTGATCGACCAGCTTCATGAAGCTGGCCGCCGCTTCAAGGCGGGCGAGCTGCTGGGCGTGGTGTTCAACCCCGGCGCGCTGACGCACACCTCGATCGCGCTGCACGACGCCATCAAAGGGGTTGCGCCGCTACCGGTGGTCGAATGCCACATCTCCAATGTGCATGCCCGCGAAGCGTTTCGCCACACCTCCTGGGTCTCTCCGGTGGCGGCCGGCATTGTGGTCGGCTTTGGGGTGGACGGCTATCTGGTTGCGATGGATGCCCTGGTGCGCAAGTTCGGCACGCCGGCTGCCTGAAACTCAGGCCAGATCCTGTCGGCGTGTGAGCTGCCGAAGCTGCAAACTGCAGCCCAGCGCCAGCAGCGCACAGCCCGCCGAGAGCCAGAACACGCTGTGCAAGCCCAGCCAGGAAGACAGCAGCCCGCCTCCCAGTCCGCCGATGACGCCGGGCAGGCCATACCCCACCACCGCATACAGCGCCTGTCCGCGTCCGCGCAGGCGGCCCGGAAAATGGTGTGAGAGCAGCGCGATGCAGGCGGTATGGTGCGCGGCAAAGGTGATGGCATGCAGGGCCTGCGCCAGCAGCAGCACAGGCCAGACCGATCCAGCCCCGGCGGTCAACACCATGCGAACGGCCATGACCGCCGAAGCCAGTACCAGCCAGCCGGTCAGCGATACGCGCGGCAACCAGCGTCCCTGCGTGAAGAACCAGCCGATCTCGATCAGCACCGACACCGCCCACAAACCCCCGATGGCGGTTTTGCTGTAGCCCAGACTGTCCAGGTACAGCGAGAAAAACACGTAAATGAAGATGTGCCCCAGCACATGGAAGAACACCGCCGCAAAAAACCACCGAACCAGCGGCTGGCGCAGCAGCGGCCAGATGGCCGGGTGGTCGTCTTCTTGGTGCAGAGACTCCTTGTGGTCCGGCAACCACCACACGCTGAGCACCACCGCCAGCAGGGTCAAGGTGGTCCAGGCTGGAAAACCGCCCAGACCGAAGCGGTCAAACCACCAACCGGCCACCGTGACCGTGACCAGAAATCCGATGGAGCCCCAAAGCCGCACACGGCCATAACGCCTGGCGTCAAACGCGCCGCCCTGGCTGACCAGGTGCGCCAGGGCGGCCTCGCTCATCGGCATCATGGCGCTGGTGTGGGTGAACATCAGCAGCAGCACCACAAACAGCGCGACCCCGTCCAGCTCCAGCCAGAGGCCCAGCGACAAGACCAGCGCCACCGTGCCCCCCAGCCGCAGCAGCTTGACGCGCTCACCCGTGCGGTCCGACAGCGTGCCCCAGACATAGGGCGCAAACAGGCGTGTGGCCGCCTGCACCGAGGTCAGCACGCTGATGGCCAGCAAACCGAAGCCCAGGTCTTTCAGCCACAGCGGCAGGTAGGGGTTGAAGAAGCCGATGTGCGCGAAGTAACTCGCGGAGAGCGCCGCGAAGGGCAGCAGCTGTTTGCGTTGGCTCAACGTCAGCCCCGTTCGCCCTGAGCCTGTCGAAGGGCTTGCGAGGGCTTCGACAAGCTCAGCCCGAACGGGTGGTGTGGATGCACGAAACGAAGAGACGGATCAGGGCTGCGCGGCTCAGGCACGACCGGCGGCCGCTATGTCGGGTGTCCCAACCTTCACGTCACCACATTGCGCGCGGTGGCGCAGCGCGTGGTCCATCACCACCAGCGCCAGCAGCGCTTCCATGATGGGCGCGGCGCGGATACCGACGCACGGGTCGTGGCGACCTTTGGTGATCACCTCCGTCGGCTGTCCATCCACGTCAATGGAATCGCGCGGGATCAGGATGGAGCTGGTGGGTTTGATCGCCACCGACACGTCCAGGTCCTGCCCGGTGCTGATACCGCCGAGCACGCCGCCGGCCTTGTTGCCCACAAAACCGCCAGGGGTAAGCGAGTCGCCGTGGGTCGAGCCCTTGTCGGCCACGGAGGCGAAACCGGCACCGATCTCCACGCCCTTCACCGCGTTGAGACCCATCATGGCGTAGGCGATGTCCGCGTCGAGCTTGTCGTACAGCGGCTGGCCCAGGCCGACCGGCATGTTTTTGGCGACCACGCGCAG
>DAIOEI010000062.1:0-3731 GCA_036746335.1 Hydrogenophaga sp.
CGATGGGCAGGAAACCGGCGGCGGTGATCAGTGTGCCGGTGAGCATGGGCATGGCGGTGGCTTCCCAGGTGAAGGTGGCGGCCTTCATCATGGTGTAACCCTCTTCAAGCTTGCGCACCATCATCTCGACCGCAATGATGGCGTCGTCCACCAGCAGGCCCAGCGCAATGATCAGCGAGCCCAGCGAAATCTTGTGCAGGCCGATGCCCCAGTACTGCATGGCCAGGAAAGTGATGGCCAGCACCAGCGGTATGGTGATGAAAACCACCAAGCCGGGGCGCATATCCAGTGTGTAGCGTCTCAGGCCACGCCCTCCCTCGCGGCGGTGCAGTCCCAGGGAGAGAAAGCTCACCGCCAGAACGATCAACACCGCCTCGATCAGCACCTTCACAAACTCGTTGACCGACTTGGCCACGGCAGCCGGCTGGTCCTGCACCTGGGCGAGCCGCATGCCGGCTGGCAGCGTGCCTTCAATCTCGGGCATCACACCGTCCAGCGCCTTGCCCAGGGCGATGATGTCGCCACCCCGGGCCATGGAGATACCCAGCGCTACGCTGTCTTGCCCGTTGTGGCGCACCTTCACCTGCTGTGGATCGGCATAGCCGCGCACCACTTCGGCGATATCGCCCAGACGCAGCTGGGTGCCGTTGGCGGCGCGGATTGGCATGGCGCGCAGCTCGTCCACCGAGTTGAAAGCCCCGCCCACACGCACCTGCACGGTCTCCTGCGGCGTCTGCGCCACCCCGCCCGGCGCCACAGCGTTCTGCTGCCCCAGCGCCCCGAGCACCTGGGCCATGTCCAGTCCCATCAGGGACAGGCGCTGGGCAGACACCTCGACATAGAGCTTTTCGTCCTGTACGCCGAACAGCTCCACCTTGTTCACATCGGGTACACGCAGCAGGCGCTGGCGCACCCCATCGGCCACGCGTCGCAGCTCGGCTGGCGAGTAACCCTCACCCTGCAGCGCGTAGATCACGCCGAACACATCGCCGAACTCGTCGTTGAAGAACGGCCCCACCACGCCCTGCGGCAGCGAGCCGCGAATATCGCCAATCTTCTTGCGGGTGGTGTACCAAATCTGCGGCACTTCGCTCGGCGGCGAAGAATCCTTGACCTGGAAGATCACGAGCGTCTCGCCGGGCTTGGAATAGCTGCGAATCTTGTCCGCGTAAGGCACTTCCTGCAGGGCTTTTTCGATCCGGTCGGTCACCTGCTCGGCCATCTGCTGGGCGGTGGCGCCGGGCCAGTAGGCCCGCACCACCATGGCGCGGAAGGTGAAGGGCGGGTCCTCGTCCTGGCCGAGCTGGAAATAGGCAGAGATGCCCAGCACCATCAGCACGATCATCAGGTAGCGGGTGAGGGCCTGGTGGTCCAGCGCCCATTGCGACAGGTTGAAGCGCTCGATCCAGGTGCGCGGGCGCTCGGCAGCGCCGGTGTGGGTGGAGTTCATGGGTGCCTCAGCGGTTGTCGGCGCCAGCGAAGCGCGTGACCTTTTGCCCGGCCGACAGCACATGGGTGCCCACCGCCACCACCTCTTCGCCCGGTTGCAGCCCCCCGGCAATCAGCACCTCGTTGCCGTCCGCACCCGCCACCTTCACCTCGCGTGTCTGCACGGTCAGCGTGACCGGATCGAACACCCATACCGCACTGGCGGTGGCATCGCCCGCGCCCAAGGCCATCACCGCGCTGGACGGCAGCTTGATCACCGCCGGCGGCGCAGCGGCCTGCGCGGCTTCGGTCAGAGAGACTGTGGCGGTAGCGCCCAGCGGCAGGGCCGCATCGTCTGGCAAGGTCAGGCGCACTGCGTAGGTCCGCGTCAGCGGGTCGGCGCTGGCAGCGATCTCGCGCACCACCGCCGTCCACACCGGCCCAGCCTCACCACCGGCTGCCCAGAGCCGCACATCGGCTTTCTGGCCGGGCCGCAAACCGGCGAGCACCTGCTCAGGCACCGACACCACCACATCGCGGGCGCCATCGCGCGCCAACCGCAGCACCGGCGTGCCCGCCGCCACCACCTGACCCACCTCGGCTTCCACCGACAGCACCACCCCCGGCCCATCGGCCAGCAGGCGGGCATAGGCCGCCTGGTTGCCTTGTACCGCGCTTTGCGCGCGGGTCTGGCGCAAGGCGGCTTCGGCCGCATCCAGCGCGGCCTGACGGCGCTCGATCTCGGCACTGCTGACAAAGCCCTGGGTGCGCAGATCGGAAAACCGCTGAAGGTCGGCCGCCGCGAGATCGCGCTGCGTCTGCGCAGCCTGCACCTGGGCCTGGGCAGCCTGGCTGGCCAAGGCCAGATCGCTCGCATCCAGCTGCGCCAGCAACTGCCCGGCGCGCACCCGCTGGCCGACTTCCACCGGCCGCTGCACCAGTTTGCCGCCCACCCGGAAACCCAGGCGCGACTCGACCCGGGCGCGCACCTCGCCGGCATAACTGCCCTGCGCCTGCAAAGACGCGGGTTGCACTGTCAACAGCTTGACGGCGCGGATCGGTTCCTCCACGCTCACCTCGCGGGAGCACGCACCGACCACAGCGGCCAGTGTCAGGATCATCAGAGTGCGGTGCAGGGTCATGGTGAAGCGGGCGTGGTACGGATGGAAGAGCGGTCTCAAGCGTGAAAACACCGGGCCATGTACAGTTGATTCTTCGTTACTGACCCGTTGGTTATTAAAATTGTAGTGGAACCGGCGCGGGTGTGGGTGCGCGCTGTGTCCAGTGAACCACGGCGCAGCATCAAACGCCGTTACCGACCTGCCAGAATCCACATCACTGCCCGAAACCGCCATGCCTTCCCTTCCCCGTGCTGCCACCCCTGAAGCCCCTGCCAAGGCGGCCGATCGCGTGCTGACCGCCAGCGTCGGGCACGCGGAGAACTTTCCGGTGGCCTCCTGGCTGTGCCCGCCGGCCATCCGCCCCGCCGTGGTGGCGATCTACCACTTTGCGCGCACGGCCGATGACCTGGCAGACGAGGGCGATGCGCCCGCTGCCCAGCGCCTGGCCGCGCTGGCGACCTACCGCGACGAACTGGAGCGCTGTCTGCGGGACCAGAGCACCCGCGAAGGGCACTGGCAACCGGTGTTCGAGCGCTTGCGCAGGGCGGTGCACACCCACCACCTGCCCGCCCAGCCGCTGCACGATCTGCTCAGCGCCTTCGAACAGGACGTCCGGTACACCGCCCAAGGCCTGTACTACGCCGACCACGGGCAGTTGCTCGATTACTGCAGCCGCTCGGCCAACCCGGTCGGGCGGCTGCTGCTGCACCTGTATGGTGTGACAGATGCGGCGGCGCTGCGCCAGAGCGACCAGATCTGCAGCGCTTTGCAGCTCATCAATTTCTGGCAAGACCTGAGCGTGGACCTGCCACGCCAGCGCCACTACCTGCCGCAGGACCTGCTGGAGCGCCATGGCCTGGCTCGTACCGACTTCGCGCCCGGTGAGCCCAAGAACCGAGCGCCCGACGCGGCCACGCCGGTGCGCATGGCGGCGGCCGTGGCCGAGCTGTGTGCCCAGGCTCGCGCCTTGATGCAGGCCGGAGCCCCCCTGGCACGCCGCATTCCCGGGCGCGCTGGCTGGGAACTGCGCCTGGTGGTGCAGGGTGGCATACGCATCCTTGATCATCTGCAGGCGCTGGACCACCGCAGCTGGCAAACCAGGCCCCGGCTGCGCGCCGGGGACCTGCCCCGGATGGTCTTTCGTGCTGTGCGCATGTGAACCATTTCTGCCCACCGGCTTTA
>DAIOEI010000062.1:3831-9241 GCA_036746335.1 Hydrogenophaga sp.
CCATTTTCCGCTGAACGCCCTTTTCCCGGGCGACCGCCGCCCTCCAGAACCCCACCCCATGCCGACACCCAAGCTGCTTCCCTGGCGCGCCAACCGGCCGGTTTTCCGACCGGCGGCGCTTTTCCTGATCGGCGCCTGGCTGAGCGCAACTGCGCTCGCACAGACGCCCAGCGCACCCACCGTGGGCACCGCGCGGCTGGACAGCGTCTGGCTGCAGCCCGAGCGCGAAGCGCCGGCCAGCGTGATGCCGCGCAACACTTCTCGCCTCTCGGCCGAAGCTTCGGGCACCTTGTTGCGCTGGACGGCCGATGTAGGCGCCAGTGTGGCGCGGGGCCAGTTGCTGGCGCAAATCGACCCGAGGGACGCCGAGCTGGCGGTCCAGCGCGCCCAGGCTGCGCTGGACGCCGCGCAGGCACGGGCGCAGCTGGCGCAGTCGCAGCTGCAGCGCTCGCAGGAACTGGTGGCGCAGGGGTTCTTTTCGAAAGAGGCACTCGCCCAGCGCGAAACCGAACGGGCACTGGCACAGGCCGACCTGAGCGCTCAGCGCGCCCAGCTCGCCACCGCCCAGCGCCAGCTGGCCAAGACGCGGCTGACCGCGCCATTCGCCGCCACCGTGCAGGAGCGCCTGGCGCAGACCGGCGAAGCGGTGGCACCCGGCACGGTGCTGTATGTGCTCACCGAAACTGGTGCCGCCGAGCTGCAGGCTTCGGTCAACCCGGCCGAGGCCGCCGGGCTGGATCAGGCCAGCGAGCTGCGGTTTGAGGCCGCGGGTCAGCGTGTGCCGGTGCGTCTGCTGCGCATCAGCCCCAACGTCAGTGCCCCGGCGCGCACCCAGCTCGTGCGGCTGGCATTCACCGGCGAACCCCTGCCTGCCGGTACCAGCGGCACGCTGCGCTGGCGCGAGCCGCGCCCGCACATCGCGCCCTCGCTCATGGTGCGCCGTGGCAATCGCCTGGGTGTGTTTGTGCTGCAAGGCCCGGCGGGTTCCTCCACGGCGCGCTTTGTAGCGCTGCCCGACGCCCAGGAAGGGCGCGCCAGCCCGGTGCCGACTGCGCTGGGCGCGGACACACCCATCGTGGTGCAAGGCCAGGCAGCATTGCAAGACGGCATCGCCGTGACGGCGCCAGCCGCTCGCTGAGATCAGGACGCCCCCATGCCTTTTATGCGCGCCCTGCTGACCAACCACCCGCTGGCGAACATCGCCTTTGTGGTGGTGCTGCTGCTCGGTTTGGTGAGTTACAACACCATGCCGCGCGAACAAGACCCCGAGATCAACTTCAACTGGGTGGCCGTCACCGCGGTGCTGCCCGGCGCCAGTGCCGAAGAAGTTGAGCGCCTGGTCACCAACCCGCTGGAAGACGCGGTCAAAGGGGTGGCCGATGTGCGCTTTGTGCTCTCGAGTTCGCGCGAAAACATCGCCAGCATGCTGGTGCGCTTTCAGGATATTGACGACCGCACCTTCGACAAGCGCATGGCCGACCTGCGGCGCGAGATCCAGAACAAGGCCACCAGCGAGCTGCCCAGCGCCGCCAAAGATCCGACCATCCTGGAGATCACCACCAGCAACGGCTTTCCCACCGCCTCGCTGATGCTGACCGGCCAGGCCGATGACGAAACCTTGCGGCTGAACGCGCGCCGCCTCAAGAGCGACCTGGAGCGCGTCAAAGGGGTGGACCAGGTGTTTGCCTCCGGCCTGCGCGACCCGGAGATTCTGGTCAGCCCCGACCCGCAGGCCCTGGCCGCGCGCGGGCTGCTGATTTCGGACGTGGCCGATGCGCTCTCGGGCTGGTGGCGCGACACCTCGGCCGGCACGCTCAAGACCCAGGGTGGAGCCTGGTCGGTCAGCATCCAGGGCGTCGTCACCGACCCCCAACAACTCGCCGCCTTGCCGATCAAGTCCTCGCAACGGCCCGGGGTGTCGGCCCGCCTGGGCGAGGTGGCGCGCATCGAGCGCGCCCGCGCACCGGCCACGCAGTACGCCGCCACCAATGGGCAGCCCGCGATATCGCTGTTTGTGACCAAGAAATCGGGCACCAACACCCTGGAGCTGGTGGACCGGCTGGGTGAGTTCATGGAAAGCCAGAACAGCGTGCTGGCCGCTTCCGGGCTGGCGCTGGTGCTGACCGATGACCAGACCGTGCCCACCCGCGAAGCGATTGGTGTGATGCAGACCAACGCGCTGATCGGCATGTTGCTGGTTTTGCTGGTGTGCTGGGTGTTCCTGGGCTGGCGCATCGGCCTGCTGGTGGCTTTGGGCATCCCGTTTTCCCTGTTGGGGTCTTTTGCGGTGCTCGGCGCCATGGACTACACGGTCAACGTCTCGGTGCTGCTGGGCGTGGTCATTGCACTGGGCATGCTGGTGGACGATGCGGTGGTGGTGGTCGAGTCGATCTACTACCGCATGGAGCGTGGCCAGCAGGCGCTGGCCGCCAGCCTGGCCGCGCTCTCGGAGGTGTGGAAACCGGTGCTGGCCTCGGTGGCTACCACCATGGCTGCCTTTCTGCCGCTGATGCTGCTGCCCGGCATCATGGGCAAGTTCTTGTTTGTGGTGCCCTTTGTGGTGACGCTGGCGCTGGCCATCTCGCTGATCGAGGCGTTCTGGATCATGCCGGTGCATGTGAGTGCCATCGGGGTGCGCTTTGACCGGCCTTCTCGCATGCAGGCCTGGCGCGAGCGCTTCAACCGGGGCATCCGCCTGCGCTACGGGCGGACGCTGGCCTATGTGTTGCGGCGGCCCAAGCGCTTTGCGCTGGTCGGCCTGACGGCGGTGGTGACCGCACTGATGCTGGTCGGCAGCGGCATCGTGCGGGTGCAGTTTTTTGCCTTCGATCCGATCCGCGCGTTTTATGTGAACGTGGACATGCCGCCCACCAGCTCGCTGGAGGCGACGCTGGCCGAAACACAGCGGGTGGAGGCAGCGGTGCGCGAGCAGTTGCGCGGCGTGGGGCCCGACGTGGAGGCCCGCGCCGTGACCAGTCTGGCCGGTCTGAAATTCACCGACACCGAACAGGTCGAGGGCGATCAGTACGGACAGGTGTTCGTCTCGCTGAACCCGCGCACCGACGGCGCACGCGAAGTGGCCGAGGTGGTGGACGCGATGCGCGAGACCATCGAGGGCATGGCCGGGCCCGGTCGCAAATCCTTCACCGTGATCTCGGGCGGACCGCCGGTGGGCAAGGCGATCAGCGTGAAGGTACGCGGTGACGATTTTGACGATATCCAGCGCGCTGCCGATGCGCTCAAGCAGATCGCCGCCGGCATTCCCGGTACTTCGGACGTGCAGGACGACAACCAGTTCGGGCGCCACCAGTTGCGGCTGCGGATGGACCCCGAGGCCCTGCGCGAGGCCGGGCTCAATGCCGACCAGGTGGCGCGCCTGGTGCGCCTGAGCGTGGACGGCGAGGTGGTGGCCTTCACCCGCGATGCGGGCGACAAGATCGAGCTGCGGGTGCGCTCGATCGAAGCCCTGCGCAGCGGCGATGAACTGCGGGCCGATCCGGCCAGCCTGTTGGACGAGCCGATTGCGCTGGCCAACGGCCAGACCACCCGCCTGGGTTCGCTGGTCGAGGCCGAGGCCTCGCCCGGGCGCGGCTTCATCCGCCACTACAACCTGCGCCGCACCATCACGGTAGAAGCGAATCTGGACAAGTCCATCACCGACACGGCCGTGGCCAACGACCTCCTCAAAGCCGGTTGGGAAAAGATCCGCACCCAGCACCCTGGCATCGACCTGGACTTTTCCGGCGAGCTGGAAGACATCGAGGAAAGCCTGGCGGCCATGCAGGTGCTGTTCCTGCTTGGGCTGGGGCTGATCTACCTGATCCTGGCGGCGCAGTTCAAGAGCTACTTCCAGCCGCTGATGATCCTGGTGACGGTGCCGCTGGCCTTCACCGGGGTGGCCTACGGCCTGGCGATTTCGGGCAACCCGCTGTCGCTGTACACGCTGTACGGCGTGATCGCGCTGACCGGTATCGCCGTCAACTCGGCGATTGTCCTGATCGACGCGGCCAACGACCGCCTGCAGCGCGGCATGAGCCCCATCCACGCCATTGTGCAGGCGGCGCGGCGGCGCGTGGTCCCGATTCTGATCACCACCACCACCACCATCGGCGGCCTGTTCTCGCTCGCCTTTGGCCTGGGCGGCAAAAGCCTGTTGTGGGGCCCGGTGGCCGCCAGCATCGTCTGGGGCCTGGCCATTTCCACGCTGCTGACCCTGTTTGTGGTGCCGTTGCTGTACCTCGCCTTCATGCGCCGCTCACATAACGGAACCCCTGCCGAATCGGACCCGACCGAACAAAATGTCCATTTAAGTTGACACTTTTGTTTGTCCACATAGGAATTTCGGGCCTGCCTGTGCCATACTGAAGCGCATGGCCCATGCCTTCCCCTTCTCTGCCATCGTCGGCCAGGACGAAATGAAAACGGCGATCCTGATCGCCGCCATCGATCCCAGCGTGGGCGGTGTGCTGGTGCTGGGCGACCGCGGCACCGGCAAATCGACGGCGGTGCGCGCGCTGGCGGGCTTGCTGCCGCCCATCCGGGCGGTGGTCGGATGCCGCTACCGCTGCGATCCCAACAGTTCGGCCAGCCCTTGCCCGGATTGTGAGCACTTGCGCGCCGGGACGGCGCCCCGCTCACACACCATCCCGGTGCCGGTGGTGGACCTGCCGCTGGGCGCAACCGAAGACCGTGTGGTCGGCGCACTGGACTTGGAGCGTGCCCTGTCGCAGGGGGTCAAGGCTTTTGAACCCGGACTGCTGGCCCAGGCCAACCGGGGTTTCCTTTACATCGACGAGGTGAATCTGCTGGAAGACCATTTGGTGGACCTGCTGATCGACGTGGCCGCTTCGGGAGAAAACGTGGTGGAGCGCGAGGGCCTCTCGGTGCGCCACCCTGCGCGTTTTGTGCTGGTGGGCAGCGGCAACCCCGAAGAAGGCGAGCTGCGCCCGCAGTTGCTGGACCGCTTTGGCCTGTCGGTTGAAGTCAAGACCCCGGAGGCCTTGGCCGAGCGCATCGAAGTGGTGCGCCGGCGCGACGCGTTCGAGCAGGACCGCGCCGGGTTCGTGGCCCAGTGGAAAAAAGAAGACGAGCGCATCCGGCGCAAGCTGGTGGCTGCACGCAAGCACCTGGCCCGGGTCGAGGTTCCCGATCGGGTGCGCGAGCGAACCGCCACCCTGTGCAGCGCCCTGGGCACCGACGGTTTGCGCGGCGACCTGACCCTGATCCGGGCGGCGCGTGCACTGGCCGCCCTGCAAGCCTCCCCCTCCGTCGCGCTGAGCCACCTGCGCCAGGTGGCCGCGCCCGCGCTGCGCCACCGCCTGCGCCGCAACCCGCTGGACAACGCCGGCTCCAGTGTGCGGGTGGAGCGCGCGGTGGCCGAGTTGCTGGTGGAATGAGTACCGCGCGGACA
>DAIOEI010000063.1:0-9086 GCA_036746335.1 Hydrogenophaga sp.
GCATCGCCCATGACCACCAGTTTGTCGGGCAGGCTCAGCTGTATGCTCACATCGGGCGGGTTGCCCAGCGCAAAAACAGCAGAGTCAATGACCTCATTGAGGTTCACCCGCTGAGCGGTGAGTTGGTCCGGGCGCGCATAGTCGAGAAATTTGTCGATGATGGCGTTGACTTGCTCAATGTCGGCCGACATGTGTTCTCTGGCCTCAGGGTCGGCCACGCTCATTTCGGTGTCCAGCCTCAGGCGGGCCAGAGGTGTTCGCAGGTCGTGCGAAATGCCAGCGAGCATGAGGGCGCGGTCCTGCTCGACCTTGGAGAGCCTTTGTGCCATGCGGTTGAAGCCAATGTTGACCTGGCGGATTTCGCTGGTGGCCACGGTCTCGTTGAGCTGGCTGGCATTGAAGTCGCCCTCGCGCACCCGGCTGGCCGCGAACGAGAGTTTTTTCAGCGGCCGGTTGATCAGGCGTGCGATCACGGCGGCGCCTGCCAGCGAGAGCAGCGCGGCAGTACCCAGCCAGATCAGCCAAGTGGTTCCGGCCACCAGTTGCAGGCGCGCCGGGTCGGCTTGTAGCCAGTAAGGGTCACCATCGATGGAGAAGCCGATCCACAATCCACTGACCTGATTGACTTGGCGCGCCACCACGGTGTCGGGCCCGAGCCGCTTTTTCAGCAGTTCGCTGATGCGCCGGCTCAGGGAATCCCGGTCGTAAGGCTGAAAAGTGTCTGTGGGCTCGCGTGGGGCAATCCGCACCTTTTCTTCGTCCGCCAGGGTCTTGATCAGGGATACGCGGGCAATGGAGTCCGAGTGCACCAGGCCTGCGCGCGTGAGGTTTACGAGCGAGCCCAGTTGCTGTGCACTTTGCAGCGCCCTGGGCTCGAACTCCAATGCGCGAAAAGTTTGCAGCCAGGCGACGATGCAGCCCAGCAGCAACAGGGCCAGCAGAAAAAACGTGCGCCAGAAAAGACTGACCTCACGCGGTACCCGTGTTTCCAGTGGCGCGGGAGCGGTCTCCAGAACGGACGGTTGGGTCTCGAACGGAACGCGCGACTCTTGCATGGTCAGGCGTTGCCATCGGGCACAAACACGTACCCGACGCCCCAGACGGTTTGAAGGTAGCGCGGCGAGGCTGCATCGTCTTCAATGAGTTTGCGCAGCCGCGAGACCTGAACATCGAGGCTGCGGTCAAAAGGCTCGAACTCGCGCCCTCTGGCCAATTGGGCCAGTTTCTCGCGTGAGAGCGGTTGCCGAGGGTGGCGCACAAAGGCCTTGAGCATGGCGAACTCACCGGTGGTCAGTGGCAACTCCAGGCCGTCTTTGCGCAGTGTGCGCAGGCCGAGGTCAAAGGAGAAGGGGCCAAACTGCACGGTTTCCGCGTCCTGTGAGGGCGCGCCGGGTACCTCGGTCGGCGGGCGGCGGCGCAGTACCGCATGCACCCGGGCCAGCAGTTCGCGCGGGTTGAAGGGTTTGCCCAGGTAGTCGTCGGCACCCACCTCCAGGCCCACAATGCGGTCCACGTCTTCGCTTTTGGCCGTCAGCATGATGATGGGGGTGCGGTCACCGTTGGCGCGCAGGCGGCGGCAGATCGACAAACCGTCTTCGCCGGGCATCATCAGGTCCAGCACGATCAGATCCACCGACTCGCGTTGCAGCACACGGCCTAAGGCCTTGCCATCTTCGGCGAGCATGACTTCAAAGCCTTCCTGCATCAGGTAGCGGCGCAGCAGGTCGCGAATGCGGACGTCATCGTCCACGATCACGAGCTTGTTGGGTCGGTTGGGCGTTTGCGGCATGGTGTGGCTTCCCGGAAAATGTAACAGAGCCGATTTTGGCAGCCGCAAGTGCTTGTTTTCCCATGTTTTTTCCCTGGCTGACAGGGTGTTACAACTGTTGCCGCCCAGATATCTGGCGTTACCATGGCCGCAGCCACAATCGCCACTCGCTGCCCGCCCTAGCAACGACCTGTTCTGCCCATGCCCATGAAGTGCCCCGCCGTGTCTGCCGTCTCTTTTGTGTTCGCCCTGTGCTGGGCTGGCGGCGCTTGGGCGCACGAGCACTTGGCACTGCCGCTGGCAAGCGAGGCAGCTTCAGCCTCCCAGGCCCGCCCCGCGCCTGCGCCAGCACAGAGCCCGGTGGGCCTGCGCGATTGGATCAAAAGCAGCAGCAAGCCATCAGAGTCCGTGGCCGTGCCCTACCGGCTGTCAGAGCCCCAGCGCCAGCATCTGCGTGAGCAGTTGCGTGCGCCGCTCGATCAGTCCGAGACGCCGCGCTGAGATTCCAAGTTGTTCCATTTTTTGCCATTCCAATGAACCCTGTCCTGGTGTCCACTCCTTACAAGCCCCATGCGTTCAGCGCCCATCGCTGGGCCGCCGTGATCACTTTGGCCGCATTGACCGCCAGCTCTTGGGGCCGGGCCGACACCGTGTCGGTGCCACCGCTGAATGTGGTCAATGTTTCAGCCAGCAGTTTTCTGGAAGCGCCTCAAGACTGGCTCCAGATCAGCCTGGGCACCACGCGCGAGGCGAGCGACGCGGCTGCAGTGCAAACCCAGCTCAAGCAGGCGTTGGACGCTGCACTTGCAAAAGCGCGTTCGGCGGCCAAGCCAGGGCAGCTGGAGGTGCGCACCGGGGGCTTTCAAATTTCGCCCCGTTATGCCAACAACGGCAAGATCAACGGCTGGCGGGGTTCGGCAGAACTCGTGCTTGAAGGGCGCGACTTCGCAACGATCAGCCAAGTGGCCGGGCGCATCGATACCCTCACTGTGAGCCAGACGGGTTTTTCGCTCTCGCGCGAGGCACGCCAAAAACTGGAGTCGGATGTGCAGGCCCAGGCCATTGAGCGTTTCAAGGGCAAGGCACAAGAGGTGGCCCGCAGTTTCGGTTTTGGCGGATTCCGCCTGCGTGAGGTTTCGGTCAGCTCGGTGGAGCCCGAGGGTGGGCCGGTGTATCCCCGGATGCGCGCCATGGCGGTCTCATCGCCCATGGCCGATGCACCTGTGCCCGTGGAAGCAGGCCGAAGCACCATCAGCGTGACGGTGTCGGGCGCGATCCAGCTGCAATGATCGGCACCAGGCGGTGCCGGCCTTTCACACCAGCGGGCTTATTGGGCGACCCAGCCACCATCCATGTTCCAGGCCACGCCGCGCACGTTGTTGCCGGCTGGCGAGCAGAAAAACACCGCGAGTGCGCCCAGTTCCTCCGGAGTGGTGAACTGCATCGATGGCTCTTTTTCGCCCAGCAGTACTTTTTTGGCGTCTTCGTTGGAAATGCCCAGGGTTTGCGCCTTGGCGTCCACCTGCTTCTGGACCAGGGGCGTGAGTACCCAGCCGGGGCAGATGGCGTTGCAGGTGATGCCAGTGGTGGCGGTTTCCAGCGCAGTCACTTTGGTCAATCCGACCACGCCATGCTTGGCGGCCACGTAGGCAGATTTTTCTGCCGATCCCACCAAACCATGCACCGATGCCACGTTGATGATCCGGCCCCAGTTCGATGCGCGCATGGCTGGCAGCGCCAGCCGCGAAGCGTGAAACGCGCTGGAGAGATTGATCGCCAGGATCGCATCCCATTTCTCGACCGGAAAGTCTTCCACACGGGCCACGTGCTGGATACCGGCGTTGTTGACCAGGATGTCCACTTGGCCAAAGGTGGCCGCAGAGAAGTTCATCATGTCTTCAATCTCGGCGGGTTTGCTCATGTCGGCGCCGTGGTAGGCCACTTTCACCCCCATGGCGGCGATTTCGGCTTGGGGGCCCTGGGCATCACCAAAGCCATTGAGAACGATGTTGGCCCCCTGAGCCGCCAGTGCCTTGGCAATTCCCAGCCCGATGCCACTGGTAGAGCCTGTGACCAGCGCGGTTTTGTTGGCAAGCATGTGCATCACTCCTGTTCCATTACGATAGGTTGAAAAACTTGCGGACGATTATGGCGGAGACACTCGACCTGACGGCGCCCTGCGCGCCCCTGATGCGACCACCGGTGTTGCGATTTCTTGGCGTGAGCGGTGTGGCGGCCCATGGCGGCGCCCGCCAGATGGCCTACTGGGACTGGCCCTGCCTGAAGGCTGGCTGCACCCAGGTGGTGATTTGCGTGCACGGCCTCTCGCGCCAGGGGCGCGACTTCGACACCCTGGCCAGTGCGCTGCAAACCGATGCCCGCGTGTTGGCGGTGGACGTCGCTGGCCGGGGACACAGCGACTGGCTCTCCGACCCCATGGACTATCAGGTGCCGACTTATGCGGCCGATCTGGCCGCTTTGGTGTTGAGCGTGCGTGCCGAGCAGCCGCAGGCGCTGATCGACTGGGTGGGCACCAGCATGGGTGGTCTCATCGGGCTTGGTGTGGCTTCGGTGCCTGCCTTGGGTATCCGTCGGCTGGTGCTCAACGACGTGGGCCCGGTGATCCAGTGGGAGGCCTTGCAGCGCATTGGCAACTACCTGGGTCGCAACCCGTCTTTTGAGACCGAGCAGGCGGCCATCGACTACCTGGCGTCCATTTCTGCAGGGTTTGGGCCGCACACGCCCGATCAATGGCGGGCTTTGTGTCAACCGATGCTCAGGGTGCGCGACCAGCGCTGGTGGCTGCACTACGACCCTGCCATTGCCCAGGCTTTCAGGGCTTTGAGTGAGGGTGCCGGTGAAGCGGTCTCACGCGAGCAGGTGCGTGCTGGCGAAGCGGCTCTCTGGGCGCTGTACGACGCCATTGAAGCGCCTACTTTGCTGCTGCGGGGTGCGGATTCCGATCTGCTCACCTGTGAAACTGTGCGTCAAATGGCCGGGCGCGGGCCAGGCGCTCGCTGTGTCGAGTTTGCGGGTGTGGGCCATGCCCCGACCCTGGTGAGTCCGGATCAGGTTGCGGCAGTCCGCGATTTTTTGCTGGCACCTCCCTGAATGGACTCGACCAGCATCCGGCCAAAAGACCCCCAGCTCGCGTCCGAGCTGGCGCAGCACCAGCGCGCGCAGACAGCGGCCATTGTCTCGGCCACCGCCGACAGTCTGCCGCACCAGGCGCATGCGTTGACCCGGGCCCGTGCTTTTGCCGAGCCTCTGCTGGCCTGTGAGTGGCTGGACACGGGGGAGAACACCCTGGCCCATGCCGATGCCGTGGCCGCCATCCTCAAGGACATTGGTGGCTCTGAAGCCATGCAGGCGGCGGTGTACCTGGTGTACGCCTGCCCCTACCTGAACCGCCCGCTGGAGGTCATCAGCAAGGGCTTCGGCGAGAACCATGCTGCGCTTGCGCTGGAGACCACCAAGCTGGTGCAACTGCAACACCAGGCACGGATCAAGGCCAGTGAGGTCCAGGCGCGCAAGGCCGCAGAGCGCCAGGCCGCCGAAGACTCCGCCAACCAACGTCTTTCAGCGGGCAAAGCCCCGGTGTCGGAACTGTCTGCAAGCCAGACCGAGAACGTTCGCAAAATGTTGCTCGCTTTCTCGCGCGACCTGCGGGTGGTCATGCTGCGCCTGGCATCGCGCCTGCAGACGCTGCGTTTCTTCGCGGCCAGCAAAGGCGACCCCGGGCCAGACCTGGCCAGCGAATCCCTGCATGTGTTTGCGCCACTGGCCAACCGGCTGGGCATCTGGCAGATCAAATGGGAAATGGAAGACTTGGCCTTCCGGTTTCTGGAGCCGCAGACCTACAAGTCGGTGGCTCGCCTGCTCGATGAAAAGCGCGTCGAGCGCGAAGCGCATGTGGAGCAGGTTCGCCAGCAACTCGAACAGGACCTCAAGCGCCTGGGCATCCGCGCCACGGTGCAAGGTCGGCCCAAGCACATCTACAGCATCATCAAGAAGATGCGTGGCAAGCGGCTGGACTTCGATCAGGTGTTCGATATCCGGGCGTTGAGGGTGGTGGTGCCCGAAACGGACGATTGTTATGGTGTGCTGGCCCAAGTACATGCCCAGTTCAGACCGGTGCCCGAAGAGTTTGACGACTACATTGCAAAACCCAAGGCCAACGGATACCAGTCGCTGCATACGGTGGTGCGAGACGAGCACGACCGTGCCTTCGAAATCCAGATACGAAGCCAGGCCATGCACGACCATGCGGAGCACGGTGTGGCTGCGCACTGGGCCTACAAGGAGGCGGGTGCCAAGGGCTATGCAGGCGTGTCGGCGAGTTCCGACTACGACGCCAAGATTGCGGTGCTGCGGCAGTTGCTGGCTTGGGAGCGCGACCTCAGCGGTGAGGCGCAAGGCCTGTTTGAAGACCGCATTTACGTGCTCACGCCGAATGCCGCCATTGTGGAGCTGCCTCAGGGCGCCACACCGCTGGACTTTGCCTACTCGGTACACACCAACCTGGGCCACCGCTGCCGGGGTGCCCGGGTGGATGGGGCCATGGTCACGCTGAACACGCCACTGCAAAACGGCCAGACGGTGGAGATCACTGCCGCCAAAGAGGGTGGTCCCTCTCGCGACTGGCTCAATCCCGAGCAGGGGTATCTGGTCAGCCACAGGGCCAAGAGCAAAGTGCGCGCATGGTTCAATGCACTGGCGCTGGAAGAGACCGTGGCCAGAGGGCGCGAGGCGATTGAAAAATTGCTGCAGCGCGAGGGGCGCACGTCGCTCAAGTTCGATGATCTGGCCAGCGCCTTCGGGCTGGACTCGGCGCAGGAGCTGTTCGAACAGGTGGGCAAGGACGAACTGTCATTGCGTGCCATCGAAGCGCACCTAAGGCCTGCCGAGCCGGTGCCCGAACCCGAGCTGCCCTGGCTCAAGAAGCCGCGCAAACGCCCGAGCGGGCCGGCTGGTGGCGTGCTGGTCGTGGGTGTGGGCTCGTTGATGACGCAACTGGCCAAATGCTGCAAGCCCGCTCCGCCCGACGAAATCGGTGGCTTTGTGACGCGTGGCAAGGGTGTGAGCATCCACCGCAGCGACTGCAGCGACTTTCGCCATCTGTGCCACAAGAGCCCGGACCGGGTGATCGAGGTCCAGTGGGACGGGCAAGGTCCTGCGCGGGGCGATGGCTCGGTGTATCCGGTGGATGTGGCGGTCGAGGCATTGGACAGGCAGGGCTTGCTGCGCGACATCTCCGACGTGTTCGCACGGGAAAAAATGAATGTGATCGGAGTGCAGACGCAATCGGTCAAGGGGGTCGCCTGGATGACCTTCACGATTGAAGTGCTGGATGCGCGCCAGGTCAGTCGTGCGATGGCGGTGGTGGGTGACGTGAGCGGTGTTCGGGTGGTGCGGCGCAAGTAACGTTGGCCCCAACAGGCAGAACAAATAGAGTCTGCCCAAACGGGCCGCGTTTGGCTCGTGCTAGAATGCAGGGCTTCAAACAAATTGAAGGCGCGTAGCTCAGCTGGTTAGAGCACCACCTTGACATGGTGGGGGTCGTTGGTTCGAGTCCAATCGCGCCTACCAAACAAGCCCGGTATCTCATGTGAGATACCGGGCTTTTTGTTGTGCGTACCCGCCGCTTTGCCGGTGCCTCTGCGCGGCCTGGCGCAAAGGTGGGCGTGTGTTCGGCACTCAGGAGCGCAGGGATGCCCGCGCGGGAGACAGCATTTGCGCCGTCAGGCCTTGGCTTGCCACATGGGCTGGCACAGAATTACCTCGGACCAGAGCGGCGCAGGTTTCCCCCATGGCTGCGCTGGTCTGAATGCCATAACCGCCTTGACCTGCACACCAGAAAAAACCAGGTACGAGCGGATCGAAGCCGCCGACCAGATCGCCATCGGGTACGAACGAACGCAGACCGGCCCAGCGGTGGATGGGGCGGGGCAAGAGCGTGGTCCAGGTTTCGATCGCGTGCAGGCCCAGTGCCATGTCCAGTTCCTCGGGTTGTACGTCTTGCGGGTGTGTGGGGTCCTGGTTCACCGGAGATGCCAGCAGCGCGCCCGCATCGGGCTTCATGTAGAAGCTCTCGTCTGCCGCCAGCAGCAGAGGCCAGCGCGTGGTGTCTGTGTTTGCAGGCGGTAAAAAGGTGAAGGCTGTGCGGCGCTTGGGCACCAGTCCAATGGGGGCAACGTCCGCCATCTGTGCCACCACATCGCACCAGGCGCCCGCCGCATTGATGAGCACTGGCGCGGCATATTCGGTGTTGGCAGCGGTGCGCACAAGCCACTGCCCGTTTTTCCGCCGGATGTTCACCACTTCGGCATCGCACACCAGCACGCCGCCAGCGTGCTTGAAGCCCCGCAAGTAGCCTTGATGGATCGCATGCACATCCATGTCAAAGCTGTCGGGTTCCCAGAGGGCGGCGCTCACTTTTTCGGGTCGCAAGGCGGGCAGGTGGGCCAGCGCCTGCTCTGCACTCCAGCGCTGGCCACGTGGGCTGGTTTGTTCGAGGGTGGCCCATGCGGCTTCCAGGTGGTGCATTTCCTCGGCACCGGCCACGGTCAGGAGTCCGCGTGGCGTGAGCAATGGCGTCTGGGAAAAGCCAGGTGGCGGTTGCGAGAAAAACGCCTGGCTTGCCTTGGTCAGCGCCCGCACTGGTGGCGGACCATAGCTGGCGATGAACTGTGCTGCGGAGCGACCTGTGCTGTGGTAGCCCGGCTGGCTCTCCCGCTCGAGCATCACACAACGGCCATGGGGCGCCAGGAAGTGGCCAAGCGACGCCCCGGCAATGCCCGCCCCAAGCACGAGGAAGTCGGTCGATGCGCTCATGGCCGCGTCAGAAACGCCCCGCCTGGTAGCGCTGGCCCAGCACATTCTGCAGCGATTGCACCACGGTGAATGCATCCTTGAGCTGGGTGCGTTCGAAGTTGGAGACGTCTTCGGGTTTGAGGTAGTTGTCGGGCGGCAGGCTCGCTGCAATCTGGCGCGCCTGGTGCTGTATGCGTGTGTAGGCGAGAAACTCGAGTGCGTCGCGCAGGTCGCGCGCGCTTTGCTCGCTGATGGCGCCGCTGGCAGCGGCGCTGACCAGCCTGTCGTGCGTGTTGACAGCACCATCGCCACCGGCCAGCGCGTACACACGGGCAAGATCCACGATGGGCACCACACCGCTGTGTTTGAGGTCGATCTTGCCTTTGTGTTCGCCGCTGCGAATGGTGGAGATACCTTTGAACATGCCCAGTGGCGGTTGGTGTTGCAGTGCATTACCAACCATGTAGGCCAGGAAAATACTGTTGCCTTTGGTGCGCTGGAGGAC
>DAIOEI010000064.1:0-9069 GCA_036746335.1 Hydrogenophaga sp.
TTGTACAAGCCGCCACCGTTCCAGTCGTTGACCCACGCGGGTTCGCGCTTGGGCAAGTCGCCGCGCATGGGGAACGGCGTGTCGGGCATGTTCAGCGTAGCGCGGTAGGCGCTGGCTTCGGGCTTGGCAGCGGTCGCTGCGGTGTTTTTGTTGTCAGACATGGGTACGGCTCGGTGGGGGCTTCGACAGGCTCAGCCCGGACGGGGGGGATGCGGGAGCGGGGTGTTCCGTTCGCCCTGAGCCTGTCGAAGGGCGGCGACCGGGCAGGCGTGGCGCCTAAATTCGGTCGCGGGTGGTCTGGCGGTGCGTCTGGGCGTGCAGCGACGAAAAAAACGCCCGCGCATCGGCGCAGTCTTGAGCGATGCCACGGGTAAGAGCGTCCAGACCGTCGTACCGGCGTTCGTCGTGCAGTTTGTGCAGCAGTTCCACGCGGATGATTTTACCGTAGGCCTCCCCGCCGGGCAGGCTGGCAGAGAGCCCCTCGGGCCAATCGAGGCAGTGGGTTTCCAGCAGCACGCGGCCTCCGTTCACGTCGGTGGGGTCAATGGATGGTCGCACCCCGAGGTTCGCTACCCCCAGCAGTGCCTGGGCACCCAGCCCGTGCACCTGGACGGCAAAGATGCCGCTCGCAGCGGGTTTCCAGTGGGCAAAGCGCAGGTTCAGGGTGCGGAAACCGTCGCCGCGACCGGGCGCAGACTCGGCCAGCGAGCGCCCCAGCTTGCGCCCGTGCACCACGTGACCACTGATGGCATACGGCCTGCCCAGCAAGGCCGCTGCGCGCTCCATGTTGCCGGCAGCCAGCGCCTCGCGCACGGCCGAGCTGCTGACGCGAATACCGTGCACTTCGTAACTCTGCATGCGCGCCACGTCAAAACCGGCGCGTTCGCCAGCGGCATCCAGCAAGGCGTAGTCGCCCGCGCGCTGTGCGCCAAAGCGGAAGTCGTCGCCCACCAGCACGTACTTCACCCCCAGGGCATTGACCAGCATGTCGTCGATGAAGGCTTGTGGCGCCTGCGCCGCCAGACGGGCATTGAACGGCAGGACCACACAACGGTCCACGCCGCAACAGGCCAACTCCTCCAGTTTGTCGCGCAAGGTGGCGATGCGGGCTGGCGCCAGCGCAGGCTTGCGGTGCAGCGCTGCAAAGTAGTCGCGCGGATGCGGCTCAAAGGTCATGACGCAACTGGGCACACCGCGGTGGCGAGCTTCGTTGATCAAGAGTGCCAGCATGGCTTGATGGCCACGGTGCACACCATCAAAGTTGCCGATGGTCAGCGCACAGCCTGGTTGTTGGGAGCCGTCGGCCTGATGCCGCAGATTCCAGAGACCTCGAAGAATTTTCATGAGAGATGCGGGCCCGATCCGGGGTGATGGGCTCGGTTCAAGGACTTTGTCACACAAGCACTGTATATTGACACATGAAAGGCGCGGTCCCCCGCTGGCGGGGCCGACCCTGAAGACAGATTGTCCGGTTGTAACTCAACATGGAGGTGGGTCTTGAAGGTCTTGAAACTGTCTGCTCAAGGGCTGCCACAGTCCTGGATCAGCCTGGAAGAAGCGGTGCTGCATTACGCTGCGGACGAGGTGCGCTGGGAGATGGGCGCCGAGATTGCGGTGTTTCACGGCGGTCACAACGCAGTGACCGGGCGGCAGTCGATCATCACGGTCAATTCGATCATCGGCACCCAGGGTGTGCCGCGCATCAATCCCTTTGAGCTGCGCCCCACACTCAACAACACCAAGCTGTTCGCGCGAGATCGCAACCTGTGTGCCTATTGCGGCAACCACTTTCATGAGGAAGTGCTCACCCGTGAACACATCGTGCCGCTGGGGCAGCGTGGCCAGGATGTGTGGATGAATGTCGTGACGGCCTGTAAGTCGTGCAACCATCGAAAAGGCAACCGGACCCCCGAGCAGGCGCACATGCCTTTGTTGTACGCGCCCTATGTGCCCAGCCTGTGGGAAGACTTCATCTTGCGCAACCGCCGCATCCTGGCGGACCAGATGGAGTTCCTGATGTCTCACCTGCCCAAGACGTCGCGCCTGCACGCCTGAGCAGGACCCGATACCGGGCCGCAAATACCCTGCTTTTCGACCGATCACGGTGCATGCGGGTCGCTAGCATGACCCGATGGCTTCCGAGCGCCCATTACGCCTGCTGGTCACCGACGACGACCCTCTCCAGCTGAGGGCGGCTGCGCGTTTGCTCAAGTTGTTGGGGCACACGGGCGCCCTGGCCAACCAGGGTCAGGTGGCACTGGACTTGCTGGAGCGGCAGTCTTTTGATGTGATGCTGCTGGACCTCCGGATGCCGGTCCTGGATGGGCTGGAAACCCTCAGCCGCTTGCGTTTGCGCTGGCGCCTGCCGGTGGTGCTGATCAGCGGTGACGATCTGGCCGCCGATTGGGGTTTTTACCGTCAGGCCGGTGCAGATGCCTACCTGGTCAAGCCGCTGGACATGGGCGCCTTAAGCGCCGTACTGCGGCGTTGGGCCTGAAAACGTCATGACCCCCACCGGTTTTCGTGCTCCGCAGCTGGTGTCGGCCTGGCTGATGGCGGCTGGTTTGGGCTATGGGGCGGTGGGCTGGATTTGGGCGGCAGATGCCGCGCTCACCAGTTCCCTGGTGGCAGGTTCGGTATTGCTGCTGGCCGGTGCCTGGCAGTGGCATTCATGGGCCCGGGCGCACCGGGAAGTCAGTGCGCTGCATGGCGAACTCGCGATGATGGCCAGTGTCGCGCAGCACACCGGCAGCCCGGTGGTGGTCACCGACAACGACATGAAGGTGCTTTGGTGCAATGAAGCGTTTGAGCGGGAGACCGGTTACACCCTCAACGAAGTGCGGGGTGAGCGTTCGGGGCGCTGGTTGCGCTCGCCCCATGCAGACCCGGACACGGTGGAGCAGCTGCGCAGCGCACTGCGCCTGCACAAGGATGTGGATGTCGAGCTGCTGCACCGCTACCGCGATGGCAAGGACCGCTGGATTCGGGTGATCCTGGTTTCGCAGCGCAACACCAGGGGCGCTTTCTGTGGCTACGTCTCGGTGCTGGTAGACATCGATGCCCAGGTGCGCACGCGGGAGGCTTATCGCCAAGCCCTGGGCGACCGCGAGGCGCTGATGCGAACTCTGGAAGCCTACGCCATTGTTGCCGAGACCGATGCCCAGGGCCGGTTTACCCGTGTCAACCAGCGCTTCGTTGACATCAGCGGCTACAGCGAGGCCGAGCTCATCGGCAAGCGCTTTGCCTTGCTCGGTTCAGGCTGGCATACGTCCAGTTTCTGGCACAACATGTGGGCACGCATCCAGCGAGGTCAGCCTTGGCAGGGCGAAATCTGCAACCGCAGTCAGTCGGGTCGGCTCTTCTGGGTACAAACGATGATCTCGCCCTTTGTGGATGAAAACGGGCAAATCGAAAAGTTTGTGGCGATCCAGTCCGACATCTCCGAGCATCGACTTGCCCGCATCGAATTGCACAGGAGCCAGGTGCTGTTGGCCCGCACCAGCGAGTTGGCGGGTGTGGGTGGCTGGCATGCGTTGCCCTCGGCAGGGGCCCTGCACATGACACCCGAGTGCCGCCGGTTGCTGGGGGCCGACGGCTTGAGTTTGCCCTCGCTGGACGACCTCTGGCGGGTGTTTGATCACGGCGCGCGTCTGCTGGTGCGTCGGCAGTTGCAGGAACTCGTTGAACGCCAGCGCCGTGAAGTCCGCCTGGTCGCCCCGGTCAACCAGGATACCGGTGCGTCCGCTCGCTGGGTGAGACTGGTGGCCAGCTATGGCGAACCAGACGGCGACACGGAAAACCGCGCCCCTGCGCGTATCGTGGGTGCGGTGCAGGATTTCACACCGCAGGTGCTCACGCAGCAACGCATCCGCGAGGAGCAGCGCATCTTGCACAGCGCGATGGATGGCATCGGTGGGGCGTTCGCACTGTTCGATGCGCAGAAAAAGCTGGTGTATTTCAATGATGAGTACGCGGCCTGGATGCCTGCGAGCTGGGGACCACTGCAGGGCTCGCGCCACGAAGACCTGCTGTGGCATGTGGCCAGACAGGGTTTGTTCAAGGAGTCCAAAGGCCGCGAAAGCGAGTGGGTGCAGGAGGTTCTCAAGGCGCCACTCAAGAGCGAACCAGACCGCGTGCGCCAGATGGCCAATGGCCGCTGGATCCGTTTTGTGGACCGTGTCACTGCCGACGGCTACCGTGTGGTGTTCCGCTACGACGTGACCGAGCTGCAAGATGCCTTGATCCAGGCCGACGCTGCGGTTCAGAGCAAAGGGCAGTTCCTGGCCAACATGAGCCATGAAATCCGCACGCCCATCAATGCAATGACCGGCATGCTGCAACTGCTGGCCGACACGCCGCTGAATGCGCGGCAAATGGACATGGTGGGCAAGTCCCGAACGGCAGCCCGCTCTTTGCTGGACATCATCAACGACATACTGGATTTCTCGAAGATAGAGGCCGGCATGATGCAGCTGGATGCCTCGCCGTTTCGACTGGCCGATCTGCAGCACGAGCTGGAGGTGATTCTTTCGGGTGCCAGGGGCAGCAAGCTGCTGGATCTGGTGGTTGAAGCCGATCCGGCGCTTCCGGCGGTGGTCGTCGGTGACCGCGTCAGGCTCAGGCAGGTGTTGATCAACCTGGGTGGCAATGCGCTGAAGTTCACCGAACAGGGCGGGGTGACCTTGCGCTGGATGCTGGCTGGACGCACACAGGGCAGGGTGGTGATTCGCTTTGTGGTGGAAGACACGGGCATCGGCATTGCGCCAGAGCTGCAGGCTTCGATCTTCGACAGCTTCTCCCAGGGCGAGTCGTCCACCACCCGCCGCTTTGGTGGCTCAGGCCTGGGTCTGACCATCAGCCAGCGGCTGGTGCACTTCATGGGGGGTCATATTGGCCTGACCAGCACACCAGGCCAGGGCAGTACCTTCTTTTTTGAGGTGACTTTGCCCGAGGGCAGCGAGAGCGCAGTCCCCGCCGAGGAGGCGGTTAGCAACCGGCTGGCGGGCGCTCCTGCGTTGCAAGGTGTGCGGATTCTGCTGGCGGAAGACCATGCCCTCAACCAGGAGGTTGCGTTGGCCTTGCTGGCCCGGGAAGGCGCGCAGGTCACGCTGGTGGAAAACGGTTGGCTGGCGGTACAGGCGCTGCGGAACGCACCGGGCGCCTTCGACCTGGTGCTGATGGATTTGCAGATGCCGGTGCTGGATGGCTTGCAGGCGACCGAGCGCATCCGTGGAGAACTGGGGCTTGCTGATTTGCCGGTGATCGCGATGACGGCCAACGCCATGACGTCTGATCGCGACAATTGCCTGAAAGCTGGCATGAATGCCCACATCGGCAAGCCTTTTGACATCCATGAAGTGGTCCGTGTGGTGCAGCGCTTCACCCAAACCGGTCTGGTTGAGCCGCTAGGGCCCGCTGCCACCTCAGTGACGAATGCTGTGGCGAATGGCTCTGAAGTCGCCAGCTTGCCGACCGTTCTGGACGATGTGCAGGCCTTGCGTCGGCTGGGCGGCAACCATGATCTGCTCGACCAGCTGCGTTCGCGCTTCGAGGAGGCAGCGTTGGCGCTGATGCGTCAGGCACGCACGCGTGCAGCCAGGGGAGAGTGGGCGTCTGCAGCCAACGCGGTGCATCAGCTCAAGGGCAGTGCCGGTGTGGTGGGCGCCGATCAACTCGCCGCGCTGTGTGGCGAAGTCGAAAGCAGATGCCGCGCTGCGGTCAATGGCCAGCCTGGCAGCCAGTGCCAGGGTGCACTGGACCGGTTGGAGAAGTCCCTGCAAGCAGTCTTGCAGCATTTGCCGCCCCAGCATCGCCCAGCGAAAGAGCCCGGATATTTACCGATGGACGACGGTTCCAGCCCGACTTTGTTGGCTGAAGAGGCCTTTCTGGACAGTCTTGCTGCGCTAAAGCCGCTCAAGTGCCTGCTGGATGCGGCCGATATGGAAGCCATTGACGCGCATGAACAGTGGATGCAGCGGCATGTCGGTGCCCGCGATGCACGGTTTCATCACCTGAACCGTTGTGTCGAGCAGATGGACTTGCAGGCCGCTGCTGTGGCTTGCGCGGGCTTGCTGGCACCGCTGGAGGCGGTAGATATTCCCATCGAATGAAGGTCAGAGCATGAGAAAAAACCTACCGGTCAGCCAGGCAGTGTACGACTTTCCGGCCGACCAGACGCTGATTTCTGTGACCGACATCAAGGGTCGGATCACCTATTGCAACTCTTCCTTTGTTTCGGTCAGTGGATACACGCGGGCCGAACTCATGGGGCAGCCGCACAACCTGGTGCGGCACCCCGACATGCCGGAGGAGGCTTTTCGCGACATGTGGGCCACGATCGAGAGTGGCCACCCCTGGACGGGGCTGGTCAAGAACCGGCGCAAGAACGGTGATCACTACTGGGTCCGCGCGAACGCAACGCCAGTGCGAAACGGCGACCGCATTGTGGGTTACCTGTCGGTGCGCTCCAAGCCGGCGGAGCAGGATGTCCAGGCGGCCGACAAACTCTACGAAACCATGCGCTCGGAGGCCCAGGCGGGCAAGCTGGTGCACCGCTTGCACCATGGCGAGGTGGTGCGTGCAGGTCTGGTCGGGCGCTTGGGGCAGTTGATGCGCCCTCGCCTTCAGACGCAGTTCTGGATAATCTGCATCTGGGCCGGCATGGGGCCTTGGCTGGGGGTGGCTTTGGGTCTCTCAGGGGAGATGATGCTGGCGCTGACGCTGGCCACGGTGGGCAGCGCTGCCTGGCTGTGTTCGCGTGTGGTGCTCCGTCCACTCGGGGAGTTGGTGGACACAGCGAACCTGATCGCCAGCGGTGATCTGACCAGCCTTGTCACCGTCGATGGTCGCGGCGAGATCCGGCAGTTGAAGCTGGCGCTGGCCCAGCTGGTGGTGTCGGTGCGCACAGTGGTGCGCGATGTTCGGCATGAAGTGGCCAATTTGCGCGGAGCAACCCAGGAAATTGCTGCGGGCAATCAGGACATGTCGGGTCGCACCGAGTCACAGGCGGCCAACCTGGAGCAAACCGCGTCGTCGATGGAGGAGATCAACGGCACAACACACCAGACCAGCCAGTTGGCACAAGACGGTGCCGAGGTCGCCCAGGAAACCTCCGAGGTGACGCGGCGCAGCCACGAGGCGGTGATGGCGGTGTCGCAGACGATGCACGGCATCGCCGATTCTTCCACCCGCATTGGCGACATCATCCAGGTGATCGAAGGGGTGGCCTTTCAGACCAACATCCTGGCGCTCAACGCGGCGGTCGAGGCGGCGCGGGCGGGGGAGCAGGGGCGCGGTTTTGCCGTGGTGGCGGCCGAGGTGCGGGCCCTGGCGCAACGCACCTCGGGTGCTGCCCGCGAAATTCGATCACTTATTGAAGAGTCGCGTGAGCGCGTGGAGGTGGGCGCGCGCCGCTCTGCCGATGCGCAGTCGCGGATGGATGAAGTCAAGCAATCGGTGGAGCGGGTGGCTTCGGTGCTGGCAGAGATCAGCCATGCCACATCCGAGCAGTCCACCGGCGTGTCCAGGGTGAGCTCTGCGTTGGTTGATATGGATGGCATCACGCAGCAAAACGCGGCCATGGTGGAGGAGTTGGCCGCAGCCGCTCATTCGCTCAATCACCAGGTTCAGCAGGCACACGACACGATCCGTGTGTTCCGCTTGACCCCTCAAGACGTCACCCTGGCCGAGGCCGACGCTGTTGTTCTGCGCAAGGATGCCCTTGGGCCAGCCCATCGGGAAGGGGTGTTCGATCTGGCCGAAGCGATGCGCGAGCACCAGCAGTACACGGTGGACCTCCGCAACGCCATGATGCGCAAGCTCCAGCTCGATGCCAGTCGCCTTCGGCAAGAACAGTGTTGCCAGCTCGGGCAGTGGCTGAGCGGTCCTGGGGGGCAGCGGTATGCCCATGCGCCGGTCTTTCGCGAGCTCTCCCGTCAACACCAGACACTGCACCAGGAGCTGGGCAAGGCGGCCGAAGCGATCAATGCCGGGCAATATCCCGCCGCCCTGGCCCTGCTGGAGCCGGGTCAGACCCTTCAGCGCAGCGCCCGCGCCACGATGAGCGCCCTGAAGGCGCTCAACGAACAGTCGTCACCCAAGAGGATCGAGGTGGCTGAGGCCTGAGCTGAGCCGATCAGGCAAACACGCCCGCCGTGTCTTCCATGCGCTCTGACACCTCACCGAGGTGGTGCAGGGCATCGCCGAAGGTCATTTCCAGCTGCGTCAGCTTTTTGAAGTAGTGGCTGACGATGTATTCATCGGTCACGCCAATGCCGCCGTGCAACTGCACCGCCTGCTGGCCCACGAACCGCATGCTCTGGCCCAGCTGCACCTTGGCGCGGGCCAGCGCACGCCGGCGCTCGGGCGCCGGGGCGTTGAGCTTGAGACTGGCGTAGTAGCTCATGGAACGCGCCAGCTCCAGCTGCATCTTCATGTCGGCCATGCGGTGGCGCAGCGCCTGGAAGCTGGCAATCGGCACGCCGAACTGCTTGCGCGTGTTCAGGTAGTCGGCCGTGATGGCCACGGTCTGGTCCATCACACCCACCGCTTCTGCACAAACACCGGCGATACCGATGTCCACCGCGTGTTCGAGCGCCGCCAGGCCATCGGTGGTGATCAGCGCCGCGGCGGCCTGGTGGAGGCGGACCTCGGCAGCGCGGCCGCCGTCTTGCGTGCTGTGGCCCTGGGTGCTCACGCCAGCGGCGCTTCGCTCCACCAGGAACAGCGCCATACAGCCATCGAGCACCGCTGGCACCACAAAGGCATCGGCCTGGTCGCCGACCGGCACCATACTCTTGGTGCCACTGACGGCCCAACCGCTGCTGGCTGCAACCGCAGTGGCCTGGCAGGCGCCCAGCCGGTAACGCGCGCCGCGTTCCTGCTGCGCCAGCACCACCAGCGCCTCGCCCGCTGCGATCTTCGGCAGCCAGGCAGCCTGCACTTCGGCGCCTCCGTAGGCGCCGATCACACCGCTGGTGATCAGGGTTTGAGCAAACGGTTCCAGCACGATGCCGCGCCCCAGCTCTTCCATCACCACCATGCCCTCGACCGGGCCCATGCCCAGGCCGC
>DAIOEI010000065.1:0-9007 GCA_036746335.1 Hydrogenophaga sp.
TGGCTACATTCATGGCATGTTCAAAGTCCTTCAGACTGAAGAGTTTGTGGCGTGGTTGGACACGCTGAAAGACAAACGCGCGCAAATCCGCATCGCAGCACGTCTGAGGCAGGCCGAGGCGGGCAGCCTGGGTGACTGGCAGCCGGTTGAAGGCGAAGTGTCTGAAATGAGGGTTCACTACGGCCCGGGCTTCCGCTTGTACTTTGTTCGACGCGGGCGTGTGATCGTTGTTATGTTGAACGCGGGTGACAAATCCACCCAGAAGCGCGATATCCGCCACGCCCTGAAACTGGCGTCCGAACTTGGAGACGATCTATGACCAAGACCAAAACCCCACTCAAGCTGGTGGCCTTCGATGCAGCGCCGTATCTGGATGACGATGAGGCCATCGCCGAGTACATGACGGCCGTGCTGGAGGCCAACGATCCCGACTTGCTGCTGCTCGCGCTGGGAGATGTTGCGCGCGCCAAGGGGATGGCGCAGGTGGCCAAAGACGCAGGTCTGGGCCGCGAGAGTCTTTACAAGGCACTGGCGCCCGGTGCGAAACCCCGGTTTGAAACGGTCATGAAGGTGGCGCGCGCACTGGGCGTCAAATTCACGGCACAACCTGTCTGATCATGAACATCACCGGCCAATGCCATTGCGGCGCCATTTCCTTCACCGCGCTCGTTGACCCCGCCAAGGTGCTGGTCTGCCATTGCGCGGACTGCCAGCAGTTGTCGGGCGCGCCGTTTCGGGCGGTGTTGCCCACGCCGGCGAAAGACGTGGTGATGACGGGGCAGGCGAAGCATTACGTCAAGGTCGCGGCCAGCGGCAACCGGCGGGCGCAGGCGTTTTGCGCGGACTGCGGCACGCAGCTCTACGCCACCGAGGCCGACGGCGAGCCGCAGACGTTGAACCTGCGGCTGGGGTGTGTGAACGAACGGGCGGCGCTGGCGCCGCAGGTGCAGATCTGGGGCAGCTCGGCCATGCCCTGGCTGCGCGATCTGGCGGCGGTGCCGGTGCGGGAGGCGGGGTATGCGAGCGCCCCCATGCACAGCCACCCCGGTATCATTTGATTTCACTTGGAGGTTCGCCATGACTGACACCGTTGCAGAGCTGGCCGACCGCGGTCGCCTTCTGGCGCCCGAGGATCGGTCCCGTCTTGTGGAGCTGCTTCTGGATTCTTTGCACGAACCACCGCTGTCCGACATCGAGGCCGCTTGGGATTTGGAGATCACCCGGCGGGTTGACTCGTATCGGAAAGGCGAGCTGGAAACCTTCGCGGCAGAAGATGTGTTCGCCGAAGCCCGGCGGATCGCCCCTTGAGTCAGGCGCGTTTTACCAAACTCGCCCGAGCGGAGCTTCTTGCGCAGACGGCGTACTACGAAGCGCTGGAGCAAGGTCTCGGAGCCCGGTTCAGGTCTGAGGTTGAAGCAGCGGCGCAGCGTGCCGCTGTCTTTCCCTTGCACGGCAAGCCCTCGGCGGCAGGGACCCGCCGCAGACTCGTGACGGACTTTCCTTTCTCAGTCGTCTATACCGAAGAGTCTTTTGGTGTGTTGGTGCATGCCGTGGCCGACAGCCGCCGTCTCCCTGAACACTGGCTGAACCGCCTTCGGTGATCCCGCCAAGCAGCAGATCTGGGGCAGCTCGGCCATGCCCTGGCTGCGCGATCTGGCGGCGGTGCCGGTGCGGGAGGCGGGGTATGCGAGTGCTTTGACGAGTGCCTCAGAACCTCCGCTTTCCATTTGAATGCACTCTGTGTTTTCTGGGTGTTTGGCTTGTTCCCCCATTCTGGGGATTGTGCTTTCTGGACGCTTTGGTAGAACGTGAGATGAGACGAGTCCCTTCGCGAGGTGGGGCCAGTCAAATGGATGTCGAGGATTGGCTGGCTGCGCCAATCGCTTGGATTTCATGTCTCGCAGCCATAGTCAAGGAGTCAACCATGGAACCAAAGCTCACACAGGTCGATGAGCCCGATCCGAACAAGGCCACCTCGCCGATTGACGAGGTCGGCTTGAAATCCAGTTGTGAATGGAACGGTGAGCGCTTCCCCGAGTGGTATCGCGTATGCCGCGATGGACGGGTCTATCAGTGTCTGGATGGACGTTGGCGCAACACCGGCAATTCTTGTTGAAAGAGAATACGTGGGGGATGACCAAGGTATGTGTCCCCCTGTCTCATGAGTACCATCTCCCCGCTTTCTATTTCCGAAGCCCTCGGCCACGCCCCCGCTGACAAGCGGCTGGAGGTGTTGCGCCGGGTGGGCGAAACCGGGTCGATTTCGCAGGCCGCGCGCGACGCGGGCATCAGCTACAAGGCGGCCTGGCAGGCGATCGACACGCTCACCAGCCTGAGCGGCGTGGCGCTGGTGGAGCGCACGGTGGGCGGCTCGGGCGGGGGCGGGGCGCGCATCACGCCCGCCGGGCAGGCGCTGCTGGCGCTGGCGCAGCAACTGGCGCAGGCGCGCGAGCGCGTGCTCAGCGGCTTTGCGGGCGGCGCTCAACTGGCGGGCGGGCTGGGGTTGCGCACCAGCATGCGCAACCAGTTGCCGTGTGCCGTGGTGGCGTGTGAGCCGCTGGGGCCTGATGACCCGTTGGTGTTGATCCGCCTGCGCACGGCGGGCGGTGCGGCGCTGGCGGCGAGCGTGACGCGCGAAAGCGCCGATCTGCTGGCGCTGCAGCCGGGTGAGCGGGCGCTGGTGTTGTGCAAGGCGACGGCGGTGACGGTGGTCGCGGGCGACTGGGCAGCGAGCGCCACGCCGGGTGGACCCGAGGCGGGTCATGCTGACAAAGCCCATGCCGACACGGATCACGCCGCCCTGAACCGGCTGGCCGGTCGGATGGACCGCATCGCGCGCGGTCAGGGGCGCGACGAGGTGGTGCTGGCGCTGGACGGCGGGGGACAGTGGGTGGGGTTTGCCAATCACCCGTTCGTGGCGGAAGAGGGCGGGCGCGCCTGGGCGGGCATGAGCGCTTCAGCCCTGGTGATCGGCTTGGCGAGCTGAGCGGCTGAAACGCTGGCTGCAGCGCCGTCAGGGCAAGCCCGGGCTTGGCAGGTCGCGCAACGCCTCGGGCAGCGGCGTGGCCGGGCCCGCCAGGCGCGCGCCGCGCGCCGCTGCGGCGGCTTCGAGCAGGGCCAGCCGCTCGGTGGTGTCGGGGTGGCTGCGCAGCCAGGCGGTGCCGCTGGGCGCCTCGGCGCTGGGCAGCACCGCAAACAGCTCGGCCAGCCCGCCGCCATGGCCGTAGAGGGCGAGGCCGACCGCCAGCGCCTCGGCGTCTGCCTGGCGTTCGTTGTCGCGGGTATAGCTCAGCAGGCCGAGCTGCGCCGCCCCGCCGAGCAGGCCTTGCGCCGCCTGGGCCGCGCCCTCTGGCGCGACCACCGAGAGCGTGAGCACCACGGCCAGGCCGTGGCCCATGCCAGCGGCCACGTGGCGGTGTTTGACGTGGGCGATCTCGTGCGCCAGGAGGGCCGCCAGCGCTTCTTCGCTGCGGAGTTCACGCAACAGCCCATGGAACACGCGGATGCGCCCGCCCACGGTGGCGTAGGCGTTGATCAGGTCCGACGGGTCGTCGCTCACCTGCACCGCCATGCCCGGCGGCAGGTCCATTGCGGCGGCCACGCGCTCGGCCAGGGCCTGCAGCGCCGCCTGGCGGGCGGCGGCTGCGGCATCGGCGGGCGCTGTGGCGGGCAGCAGGCGCTCGGCCAGCGCCAACTCGTGTTCAAACGGGATGCGGGGCGCCAGCCAGCGCGCCGCCAGCCCGGCCACCAGCACCAGCGCGGCCAGGGCGGTCAGGCTCGCGGCCAGCAGCCAGGCCAGCTCGCGCAGCGGGTGCTCGTCGCGGTCGAGCAGGTCTTCCGGCGGCAGCCGGTTTTCCAGCCGGGGCGCGGTCATGGGGCCTTCACTTTGGGGTGAGCACGGCGGTGCCGAAGGCCATGACCTCGACCGAGGGCGTGGACGAACCGGCCACGGTGGTGCTCTCAAACCGCACGCCGATTACCAGGGTGGCGCCGGCCTTTTGCGCCTCCAGTTTCAGGCGCAGCAGCGCCTCGCGGCGCGCGCGCTCCAGCAGGGTTTCGTAGCCCCGAAACCGTCCGCCGAAGAAGGCGCGGAACCCGGCCACGAAGGTCTTGAAGTAGTCCGACGAAATCACCACCGAGCCGCTGACCAGCCGCGCGCCGGTCGCCTCCACGCCCTCGGGCACGTAGCGCGTGTTGAGCGCCACCACATGGCGCAGTGCCCGCTCGCGCAGGCGGATGCTGCGGTAGTGGTGCCGCTCCTGCCAGCGCCCGAAGCTGTAGCCCACCACCAGCAGGCCCAGCAGGAACCAGAGGTTGAGCGTTTCCAGCCAGAAACTGCCGTTCATGGCAGTCTTTGGATGGGTTCGATGGTCACGGCCGAGCCGTAGGCCAGGATCTCGGCGGCCCCGGCGGTGATGCTGGTGGTGACGAAGCGCACGTTGAGAATGGCGTTTGCGCCCATGGCCTTGGCCTCGGCGGTCATGCGGTCCACGGCCTCGGCGCGGGCCTCCTGCATCAGGTCGGTGTAGGCCTTGAGCTCGCCGCCCACGATGTTCTTGAGGCCCGCGAGGATGTCTTTGCCCGCGTGTTTGGCGCGCACCGTGCTGCCCTGGGCAATGCCCAGGTGGGCCACGACGCGATGGCCGGGGGCGGTTTCGAGGTTGCTGATGAGCATGGGTGGGGGCTCTGTGTGAGATAGGTCGGAAAATCATGCCACAGGGGGATGACTTGTCATCGGCCGGTCGCCAGGCGCGCGGGTTTCCAGGCGACGTTGTTCCAATTCCGAACAGCTTCCCCTGTGACAGCCTGGCACGGAACTTGTAGACACAATGGCGCCATCAGCCCACGACACACACCCGGCGCAACGACCGGGCCCCATTGCCGGAGACAACAGTTGAACCCCCATCAGCGCTTCCCCCTTCGTCGGCTCAACGCCGCCCTGTTCCTGGCCCTGACGGGTGCGGCCAGCGCCCAGACGGCGCCGCCCGTGGCGCTGCAGGAGGTGGTGGTCACCGCCAACCGGCAGGAGCAGCAGAGCTTTGACGCGCCCGCGTCCATCCAGGCGGTGGGGCAGGACGTGATCGAGGCCGCAGGCCCGCGCATCAACCTATCCGAATCCATGAACCGGGTGCCGGGCATCACGGTGCTCAACCGCCAGAACTACGCGCAGGATTTGCAGTTGTCGATTCGCGGCTCCGGTTCGCGTTCGCCGTTTGGCATCCGCGGCGCGCGCCTGATCGTGGACGGCATCCCGGCCACCATGCCCGACGGCCAGGGCCAGGCCTCCACCATCAGCCTGCCGTCGGCACAGCGCATCGAGGTGCTGCGTGGCCCGCTGGCCCAGCTCTATGGCAACTCGGCCGGTGGCGTGTTGCAGGTGTTCACGGCCGACGGCCCGGCGCAGCCGGTGCTGCGCAGCAGCCTGGACCTGGGCTCGGACGGTCTGCGCCGCTACGGTCTGCAAGTGGCGGGGCAGAGCGGGGCGATGAACTACGTGATCGACCACAGCGATTTCTCCACCGACGGCTGGCGCGTCAACAGCGCCGCCGAGCGCCAGCACACCAACGCCAAGCTGCGCTGGAGCGCCAGCGACAGCACCCGGCTCACGCTGGTGGCCAATGTGTTTGACCAGCCGGTCTCGGGTGACCCGCTGGGCCTGACGCGCGAGCAGTTCCAGGCCAACCCGCAGCAGGCGGTGGCCAACTCCACGCTGTACAAGGCGGGCAAAGACGTGTCGCAAAGCCAGCTGGGCCTGGTGCTGGACCACAAGCTTGACGCGCGCAGCGACCTCAGCGCCCGCGTGTACACCGGTCAGCGCGATCTGGACAACCGCCTGTCCATCCCGCTCTCGGCGCAACAGGCGCCCACCGCCGCAGGCGGCGTGGTGCAACTCGACCGCAGCTACAGCGGCACGGGCCTGCGTTACACCCGCCGCATCGCTGCGGGCGAGGGCCAGGTGCAGCTCACCACGGGGCTGGACCACGAGCGCATGAGCGAGCGCCGCCAGGGTTTCATCAACAACCTCGGCGCGGTCGGCGCGCTCAAGCGCGACGAAGACAACGCCGTGAACAGCACGGGCGTGTACGCCCAGGCCGACTGGGCCATCAACGAGGGCTGGAGCGCGGTGGTCGGGTTGCGCGCCAACCGGGTGAACTTCAGCGTGGAGGACTTCTACATCCGCCCCGGCAACCCGGACGACAGCGGCCGCGCCGAATTCAGCGCCACCAACCCGGTGATCGGCATCACGCGCCACCTGAGCGCCAACACCAACGTCTACGCCAACGTGGGCCGGGGCTTCGAGACGCCCACTTTCACTGAAATCGCCTACACCGCCAGCGGCAGCGGCCCCAACCTGAGTTTGAAATCGGCGCGCAGCACCCACGCCGAAATCGGCGTGAAAACGAAACTGGCCGAGGGCCACCGGCTGGACGCGGCGCTGTTCCACATCGGCACGTCCAACGAGATCGTGGTGGCCTCCAGCAGTGGCGGGCGCACCATCTACACCAACGCGGGCAAGACCCGCCGCTCGGGCCTGGAGCTGGCCTACAGCGGGCAGCTCGCGCCCGACTGGCGCGCCCACGTGGCGCTGTCCACGCTGAATGCGACCTTTGCCGACGCGTTCAAGAACAGCGGTGGCGGCCTCGTGGCCGCGGGCAACCGCATTCCGGGCACCGTCAACCGCAGCCTGTTTGCCGAGCTGGCCTGGCAGCCGCGCGCCGTGCCGGGCATGACGGCCGCGCTGGAGCTGGTGCACCAGGGCAGCATGGTGGTGGACGACATCAACAGCGACCGCACGGCCGCGGCCACGCTGTTCAACCTGCGCGTGGGCTTCGAGCAGAAGTTCGGCGCCTGGACCCTGCGCGAGCAACTGCGCGTGGAAAACATCGCCGACAAGGCCTATGTGGGTTCGGTGATCGCCAACGACGGCAACAAGCGCTTCTTCGAGCCCGCACCGGGACGGCAGTGGGGCCTGGGGCTGACGGCGAGCTACGTCTTCTGAAGAGACCGGAGGACTTTTGGACGTTCAGAAAACGCCGTTCATTCAGAAAACACCGTTCGGGCTGAGCCTGTCGAAGCCCTTCGACAGGCTCAGGGCGAACGGAAAACATTCGCTCATCGACGGAAAACTCGCTCATCGAGTCGGAGGGATTTGATGGCCCAGCGGCACCACCGGGCAGCCCTCAACAGGCTCAGGCCGGACCCCAGTGCCGCCCTTGGGGGTCAGCGCGAAGCGCTGCGGGGGAGTCCTACAGTCCCGATTTCCTGGCAGGACCCAGCTTGCGGTACAGCGTCGCACGGCTGATGCCCAGGGCCTGAGCGGCCTCCGCGATGTTGCCGCGGGCATCTTCCACGGCTTTGCGAATCAAGGTTTGCTCCATTTCCCGAAGGCGCACGCCCTGAACGGCGTTGGCACGTCGGATGGGTCCCAATGGCCGGGTCAGGGCTGTGTGAGCCAGCATCTGAAGCCGCAGTCCTGACCACAACGGTACTTCCAAGGGTCCTTGCTGGGAGCTGGACGCATCGAACAAAGCAGCGTGATCGATGGCAAAAAGCTCGCTGCAATGGCCACCGGGCGAGGCGTGACTGAGCATCTCGCGAGCAGCGCGGTTCATGCTGGCGACGTAACCGTCGCCGTCCAGACAAACCAGACCGTCGCTATCGTCACCGAGAAAGCGTCCAGGCCAGTTGAGGCGCAGCAACAAGCGGTGAGGCAGCGTGAGGGTCAACGCATTCTCGATACTACGCGCCGACTGAGCCACCAAGTGCTTGAGGGCGGGTTGTTCTGCGACGTTGACACCTGTGAGATCGAGCATACCGATGCACCGACCGTCGGGACCGACAATTGGTGCACCGGCGCAGCTGTATACCGAATTGGCTTGCAAAAAGTGCTCACCGCGATGCAGCCATACAGGCTGCAGATCATTCAGGGCGGCTCCGATGGCGGTTGTTCCGACCTGCCCTTCCGAAAGCTGTACACCGACCCGTGCAATCGCCCGTGCGTGTGGATCCTGCCGATCGACAGGACCATCCACTTCGATTACTGCGCCCATAGCGTCGGTAAGAAGGGCGAAATACCGAGTGTGCAGCATGGCACGCCCTAGCAAGCGGATGACAGGCTCAGAGGCTTGGATCAAGGCTTGATTGCTGTCCCGTATATGCGCCATTCGTTCGGATGAAACTGCTTCGAAAGTGGCTGGCTGGTCGGGCTGCAGACCCATGGCCAGGCAGCGGCGCCAAGATCGCTCGATCACGGGTGACACCGTATGGCACGGTGCATCGGCCGCCTCGTAGAGCACGGATCTACGGGCCAATTCGATGGAGGCCAAGCGCTGTGGGCTCGCCGGGGAGGCAACTGGGCTGTGCATACGAGAAGAAGATGGTGAGTTGAGCCACACGCCGAACCAAAAGTGTCGAACTCTCATTTTGCGACCAACAGGCGCATTTAGGTCATTGAATCAACCGATCCGTTCAGCGGGCAAGGGCAGTTGAGAGCTACTCTTATTCCGTCGCAATCTGAGACTTTCTGACGAGTTGTATATCTGATCAGGGTTAACCCATGAGTCTGGCGCGGTGCCTTTCGCAACAATGCTATGCATCCGCAAACATAGGTCCCCACGATGGTCCTTCAAGGGTGTTTGTGGTCCAACCACGGAGCAACACATGCAGAAAACTCTCCACATCAACGCCGACAAGTGCACAGGCTGCCTTCAATGCGAGATGGCCTGTTCGTTCGAGAACTACGGTACCTACGCCACCTCGAAATCGCGCATCAAGGTCTTTGATTTCCACCACACCGGCAAGAAGGTGCCCTACACCTGCACGCAGTGCGATGAGGCCTGGTGCCTGCACGCCTGTCCGGTCGAAGCCATCACGGTGGACAAGGACACCGGAGCCAAGATCGTGAACGAAACCACCTGCGTGGGCTGCAAGGTCTGCACCATCAGTTGCCCTTTCGGCACCATCAACTACGTGCAGGAAACCGGCAAGGTCCAGAAATGCGACCTGT
>DAIOEI010000066.1:0-8968 GCA_036746335.1 Hydrogenophaga sp.
CCTGGTGCGGAATGAGCCAGTCGATGTCTTTGTCTTCCCGCCCGGCCTTGGCCAGCACGGCACGGGCCGTGTCCTCCAGAACACCCACGGCCAGTTTGAATACCGCCTGGCCATCCATTCTGAGCAAAGGGCTACCCAAAACATGTCCGCCAGCGACATGGCCGGGCACACACAGGATGCCCGCGTGCTTGCCGTCGGCGTGCAGGTCGGTCGCCAGAATGCCCGGCTCATCGCTGGCCTGCAACACCACGGCACCTGCTCCATCACCAAACAGCACGCAGGTGGTCCTGTCATCAAAGTCCAGCAAGCGGGAAAACACCTCGGCACCAACCACCAGAGCGGTTCGGGCCGAGCCGGTCCGAATCATCGAATCGGCCACCGTCAGCGCATAAACAAAGCCACTGCAAACCGCCTGCACATCGAACACCGGGCAACCAGCGATACCCAGCTTGTGTTGCAGGATGGCCGCCGTAGAGGGGAAGACCATGTCGGGAGTGGAGGTGGCAACGATGATCAAGTCCACTTGCGCGGCACTGACACCGGCGGCCATCATGGCTTGTTGACAAGCCTGAGCGGCCAGATCGCTGGCAAACACGCCTTCATCCACAAAATGGCGTGCCCGGATACCGGTCCGCTCGACGATCCAGTCGTCACTTGTCTCGATGCCACGTGCGGCCAACCTTGCAACCATGTCGGCATTGGTCAGCCGCTGGGGCGGCAGGCAACTGCCGGTGCCAGAAATGCGAGCGAAGCGGTTCATACGGGAGCGTTGAAAGAAAACATGGCGGCGGCCTTCACAGAGTTGGAATCCCCTCGCGCGCCAGCGCCTGAGCTTCCAGCGACAGCAGTGGCGCCGCATGTGCAATGCGCTTCTTGACGTTGTGAATCAGATCATTGTGGGCCGCATCATAAGCGCGGCAAAGGGCCTGCTCAAATGCGAAGGCGTCTGCAGAACCGTGGCTTTTGAACACCAGCCCCCGCAAGCCCAGCAAGGCTGCACCGTTGTAACGCCGATGATCCACCCGCTTTTTAAAGGCCTTGAGTACCGGGTAGGCCACCAGCGCCGAGGCGCGGGTCAACCAATTGCGAGAGAACTCCTCGCGAATGAAACCAGCCACCATGGAGGCCAGTCCTTCACTGGCCTTGAGAGCCACATTGCCGACGAAACCATCGCACACCACAATGTCGGTAGTCCCTTTGAAGATGTCATCACCTTCCACATTGCCGTGAAAATTGAGATCGCCATTGGCGGCTGCGGCGCGCAGCAGCACACCCGCCTCCTTGATCACTTCACTGCCCTTGATCACCTCTTCACCGACATTGAGCAAGCCCACAGTCGGATCATTTCTGCCAGTTGCGGCGGCCACCAACGCAGAGCCCATGACGGCGAACTGCAGCAGATGCTCGGCAGAACAATCCACGTTCGCACCCAAATCCAAAACGGTGGTGGCGCCGCCTTGGGCATTCGGCAATTGGGTGGCAATCGCAGGGCGCTCGATACCCTGCAGCGTCTTGAGCAGATAACGACCGATAGCCATCAAAGCACCCGTGTTACCCGCCGAGACAGCAGCATGCGCAGCACCTGCTTTGACCTGCTCAATGGCAACCCGCATGGAAGAATCCTTCTTGCGACGCAAGGCGACTTCCACTGGATCGTCCATCGCCACCACCTCGGAAGCAGCGACCAAACGCACCCGAACATTCTTGATCAGGTCAGGCCACGCCGACTCGATCACCTGCGCCTGGCCGACCAACAAAAGGTTGGCCTGGGGATGACTGAGAAGAAACGACCTACAGGCCGGAAGCGTTGCTGCCGGCCCGACATCTCCGCCCATGCAGTCCACGGCGATGGTGATCATGCGTGCTTTCCGGATCGGACGCGCTCAGCGCCTCTGAAATGAAAAAAGCCCGCAGGTGTGTGCGGGCCTGTTCGCGGCCTGCCTCCAAGAGCTGGGCACCCCAAGGTGCAGGCCAGCAGGACCGGCGTCGTGCTGTCAGGCTTCCGACTTGTTTTTCAGAACCTGGCGACCACGGTAAAACCCGTTGGGGCTGATGTGGTGACGCAGATGGGTCTCACCAGTGGTGGGCTCCACGGCGATCCCCGGCACACCCAGCGCATTGTGCGAACGGTGCATGCCACGCTTGGAAGGCGATTTCTTGTTTTGCTGGACAGCCATGATGGGCTCCTGAAAGTCAAAGGGTCGATCCACAAGGCTGACGCCCGCAAAATCGACAGTGGTTCAAACATCAAACACCAAAAACGGAGCCAATCAACCTGACCTGAATCCGACTTTCGGCGCAAAGCCAAGCATTATAGCCCGGCGCGCATGAAGCCGTCAAAGCACACGGCAGATGCGCGCGGGCTCGTCGCACATGCGGCATTCGGGCACTGTCAGCGGCCCTTTTTCAGTTGGGCAAGCGCCGCAAACGGGTTCGGCCGCTCGTCCAAGGCTTCCTCGAATCCTTCGCTGGCACTGGCCATAGGCACCGCCAGCGGGCAGGTTTCGTGCAGACTCACCAAGGGAAGGCTCATCAGCAGCTCATCTTCCAGCAGCATCAGGAGGTCGGGCCGGGGTTCGAGAGGCATCAAATCCTCTTCGCAATCGGCATCCAACTCTGCAGCCGTGGCCTCATCGGCAACAAAGCGGAACCAGCGGTCCACCAACAGTGGCGTGGCCACTGGGCCCAGGCAACGCTGACAGGTCAATGGCAGGGTGGCGTTGGCCTCCAAATGCAACCACACATCAAACTCCCCCTCCGCCTGGCCAGCCCGCAACTCTCCCTGCACTTTCCAGGACACAGGCTCGGCCACGGGGTGGCCATCATCCGGAAGCCAGCGCTCGGCCGCCAGGCGAGGCAGAGACGCCAAAGCCACCACATCGTGGTGCGAGCCCGATTCTCGGGCAAAGGCGGCCGCATCCAGCCGGGTGAAGTTCCAATTTTTTTTCGGTTCGGCTTTCATCATCACAGTGTAAAACGCGACGCAAGCACAATACAACGCATGCCATTGAACCCCACCAACCGCCCTTTGATATTGGCTTCCACATCGGTGTACCGTCAAGCACTTCTGGCCAGACTCGGCCAGCCCTTTGACATCGTGCGCCCAGAAGTAGACGAAACGCCACAGCCAGACGAAGCACCGCTTGCCTTGGCCAAACGGCTGGCCCTGCAAAAAGCGCGCGCCGTGGCCACACAATTCCCCGCTTCGTTGGTGATCGGCAGCGACCAGGTGGCCGATCTGCACGGACAACCCATGGGTAAACCGGGAACACTCGAACGTGCAGTGCGGCAATTGCAGCGGATGCGTGGCAACAGTGTGGTGTTCCAAACCGCAGTGGCGGTGGTCTGTGTGCAATCCGGATTTGAAGCTGTAGAAGTTGCCGCCGTGAATGTCGCCTTCCGCCACCTGAGCGACGAAGAGATCGAACACTATCTTCAGACAGAACGCCCCTATGACTGCGCTGGTAGCGCGAAAAGCGAAGGACTGGGGATCGCACTGCTGGAGCGCATTGACAGCGACGACCCCACAGCCTTGATCGGCTTGCCATTGATCCGCACCTGTCGCTTGCTGCGTTCGGCCGGCATGAATCTTTTGGCGCCATGAACACACCACCCCAACGTGGAACCTTGTTCCTGGTGCCGACACCTCTGGATTTTGGCTGCACAGACACCGCCGAACCACAGCCCTTGCAAACCACCCTGCCCGAGCACACCATTGCCACGGCGGCCCGCCTGAACCACTGGATCACGGAAAACGCCAAGAGCACGCGCGCCTTTCTCAAACGCGTGAATGCAGTGCAGGCACTGAGCATGCCCTTGCAGGCGCTTTCCATCGTTGAACTACCGCGGGCGGTTCACAAGAAGGGTGATCACATCCCTGGCCAAGCGGACGACAAAAGCGCGCGCGACCTGCTG
The DNA here is from genome assembly GCA_036746335.1 of Hydrogenophaga sp. GTDB lineage: Bacteria > Pseudomonadota > Gammaproteobacteria > Burkholderiales > Burkholderiaceae_C > Hydrogenophaga. Next base: position 3,916 of record DAIOEI010000066.1, read on the forward strand.
GCACCTGCTTTGCTGGGACATGACATCGGTCTGGTGAGCGAAGCGGGCATGCCTGCGATCGCAGACCCTGGGGCTTCTGTTGTGCGCGCCGCTCACACCCTGGGACTGTCCGTGCGCCCTTTGACCGGGCCTATCTCGCTGATGCTGGCATTGGCCGCCAGTGGCTTGAACGGTCAGCACTTTGCGTTTGTGGGCTATGTTCCACAAGACCCTGCAGCGCGCGCACAGCGCCTGAGAGAGCTGGAGCGGCAGGCGCAACAAACAGGCCAAACGCAGATCCTGATCGAGACCCCCTACCGCAACGCAGCCCTTCTGGATGCGATGCTCAAGGTGCTACAGCCCCATACACGGCTGGCTGTGGGCGTCGGTGTGACGTTGGATCAACCGGGCCTGCACAGCGCAACCATCGCTCAGTGGCGATCAACTGCCGATCACCGCATGAACCTGCAACTGCCTGCGGTGTTTCTGTTGGGCTGCTGAAAGCCGCTGCGCGCAGCAGCGACCGCGCTTCATTGCCAACGCCAGCCCGCCGACGACGCCGCACTATAGACCCCCTCACCGATGCTGGCGCCAAATTGCCGAGCCAAGCGCATCCCCAGATTTTCGCGCTGGGTGTAATCAACGATCTCTTCGGCCTTGACCACATCCCTGGCCACTTGATCCAGGCTGCCCAGCCGGTCGGCAAGTCCTTGCTCGATCGCCTGCTGTCCGCTCCAGACCAGACCACTGAAGGTCTCAGGCGTCTCTTTCAGGCGCTCCCCCCGACCGGCCCGCACGACCGTGATGAACTGTGCGTGAATCTCATTGATCATGGACTGGATATAGGCTTTTTGCGCTTCGTCCTGCGGACTGAACGGGTCCAGCATCGCCTTGTTTGACCCGGCAATCATGAGCCGACGCTCCACACCGAGCTTGTCCATCAAACCCGTGAACCCGAAGCCATTCATCAAGACACCTATGCTGCCCACGAGACTGGCTTTGTCAACAAAGACTTCGTCAGCCGCCGCTGCAATGTAATAGGCGGCCGAGGCGCAGGTTTCCTCCACCACGGCGTATACCTTCTTGTTGTGCAAGGCCCTGAGGCGAACAATCTCATCATGGATGATGCCCGCCTGCACCGGGCTGCCCCCAGGCGAATTGATCAGCAACACCACGGCCTGAGCACCCGCATCCTCAAACGCCGCCCGCAAGGAGGGCAGGATATTGGATGCGCTTGCCTGGGTATCGGTAGCGATGGGTCCCTGCACATCGATCACCGCCGTGTGGGGCGTGCTCGGACCACTACCAGCCATGGGCTGCGCCCACCACATCCAGACCAGCGCAGCCAGTACGACCAGCCAGAGAAACCGCCAGAAAATACGCCAGCGGCGCGTACGCCGCTGCTCGTCCAGCACACCGAGCGCCAGCTTTTCCAGCGTGGTGCGCTCCCAAGTCGGGTCGGTACCGCCTGGCCGCCGGGTCAAATGAGCGTCTTGGGTGTCAGTGGTCATGGTGTCTTTCGTTCAAAGCATCAAAATTCCGTGGGCCGTAGGAGGTAGGTGGAGCACCAGTGGACAACGCCATCCGCCTCCACCAGATCGATCTTGATCAGCCCACCCCGGCATGGCCCGCCCCGGCACGCGCCAGAGGCCGGGTCGTAAGCTGCGCCGTGGCTGGCGCACAGCAGCCAGCGGCCCGAGTCGTCAAAAAAGCGGTCTGGTTGCCAGTCCATCTCCATGGCCACATGGGTGCAGCGGTTGAGATAGGCATGCACATGGCCCTCAAAGCGAATCGCAAAAGCGCGACAAGTCTGCCCGCCATAGACCACATCAAATCCGACAGCACGGCCCGCCTCACTGAGGTCTTTGCTATTGCACAGGGCATGCATGGGCTGAGCACCTGTGGCAGCTTTCACACCCACTCCCAGCCGAGCAACAACCGCATCGGCATCAAGCGTTGGCCAGCAACCATGTGTGAAGCTCTTGAACAGAGTGCGCCACGTGCAAAGGCGAAAGCGCAGCAAAGCCGCCGGGTTCGTGTGCGCCGTAACTGACCCCCACACTGGCACAACCGGCGTTCAGTGCCATTTGCAAATCGTGGGTGGTGTCCCCAATCATCAATGTGCGCGCAGGCTCTACACCCAACTCCCGCATCAGTTCGTCCAACATCAGTGGGCTCGGTTTGCCTGCGGTCTCATCCGCGGTTCGCGAGCTGTCGAACACACCTTGCAGCTCCACTGCCTGCAAGGCCACATCCAGCCCCTGGCGGCTCTTGCCAGTGGCCACCGCGAGCCAATGGTGGCGTTGCTTGAGGTCTGCAAGCAGCGGCAGCACGCCCTTGAACAAACTGATGTCATTCTGGTGCTGCAGGTAATGATGCCGGTACCGCTCACCCAGCAAAGGGTATTTGGCTTGCGGCACGTCAGGCGCAGCGTGCGCGAGGGCCTGCATCAGCCCCATGCCGATCACATAGCTGGCGTCTTTGTCGCTTGGAACACGCCCCCCCACATCGGCCACCGCCGCCTGGATACAGCGCACGATGATGGCAGTGGAGTCGAACAAGGTGCCATCCCAATCGAAGGCAATCAGATCAAATTGACGCGGTCGCATGTGCTCGGTGAAAAACAAGACAGTTTTGCATTATCAGCGGCCAGCACCCAAAACAAAGGGCACCCTAAGGTGCCCCGTCTGCTGGATCGGACATCCTCACAGGATGCCCTTGGTGACTTGGATCAGATCCTGAAGTCCTCGATGCTCTTGCCAGAAGCCAGCACCGCGCGAACCCACTCTGGCTTGCGGCCTGGGCCACCGGCCCACAGCTCGCCATTCGGGCCTTTGTACTTGGCCGGGGCCGCAGACTTGGACTTGGCAGGCTTTTTACCCGAGGCTGCACCACCCAGATCGGCGACCGTGATGCCGAACTCCTTCATTTTGGCCTTGATATCGGCAATGACGGATGCCAATTCGTTCTTGCGGGCTTGCTCGGCCTGGGCCATCAGAGCCTGGGCTTGGGCCATGAGTTCAGCGTAATTTGCCATTGATTTTCCTAGATAAGGTCACTGATATGAAAGGATGGAAAGCTGCATCCCAACGGTGCGAGAGCCATTATACAAGATCATTGCAAAAAAGTCCCCTCGGAAGGCAGCCATCTTTGTAACTCCAATGGCAGCTTTGATTCCAGCTCCAATCGCTGCCCAGTGGCCGGATGGTTGAGACTCAGCCGCCAAGCGTGCAAAAACATGCGCTTGTAACCAAGTCGCGCACAAAGCCGGTTCAAATCGAAATCGCCGTATTTGTCGTCACCCACGATCGGGTAACCCGCATGGCTTAAATGAACCCGAATCTGATGGGTTCTGCCGGTTTTGATGGTGACCGCCAGCAAAGTAAAGCCTTGCGGCGCCAAAGCCAGCAGCTCGCTGGGTCCTTGCAGCGGCATCAGCGCCCGAACCAGGGAAATCGAACGCATGCCGTCGGGGTCGTCAGATGTGACCACCTTGACGCGACGCTCCCCATCTGGCAACAGGTATTTGTGCAATGGCTGATCCAGTACCTTGTGGTTACCGGACCAGCGTCCCTTGACCAAAGCCAAATAGGTCTTGCCCGTCTCGCGATCACGAAACTGGTCTTGCAGCGCCTTCAACACGCTTTTCTTTTTGGCGATCAACAACAGGCCACTGGTTTCCCGGTCCAGGCGGTGCACCAATTCGAGCAACTTCTCCTGGGGGCGAGAACGGCGCATTTGCTCGATCACGCCAAAACTCACACCACTGCCGCCATGCACAGCCACACCTGCCGGTTTGTCAATCACCAAGAATCCGGCCTCTTCGTGAACCACTGGAAATTCGCGGGCCGGCACGGGCGCCTGGGCCTTCTCCTCGGTCCGTTCGGACAATCGAATCGGTGGAATGCGCAGTACATCACCGAGTTGGACCCGATCATCAGCAGACACCCGCCCTTTGTTGCGCCGAACTTCACCAGAACGAATGATGCGATAGATGTGGGTTTTGGGCACGCCCTTGAGCACCCGAATGAGAAAGTTGTCCAGCCTTTGCCCAGCAGACTCCTCATCCACGGTGAGGAATTGGGCTGAAGCTGCTGTCTGGAGTGAGGCGGAGGAAGACACGGAAAACCCGTCGAAAAAGAGCACCCCGAACATCGGGGAGCGCACTATAATGCGTTGCGCCAGTCGCGTGCTGTAAGTGGTTGATTTTTCTTGAGTTTAAGACAACCGCTTTGAGCAGGTGCCCCCGTCGATGAATGCCGTGGGCCCGACTGGCCGAACGTTGCCACCAACGGCACCCAGGCCTGGCCGCAGCGCTGACAGCCCTCCGATGAAGGGCCAGTGCCCCGCCAGACTTGGCGGATGCCGTCGGAGCAACCAGCAGACGATCGCAAACCCGATACGGAATACCCCCATCGGTCAGACAGGCCCCATGACAGCGACAGCTGCTGCCAGGTCTGGCTGGCCGAGGACAAAGTGAAGTCAGAGGCCCGATGTGGCACCCCGCCCCTTGATGGCGGCGGCGAGCCCGCTCAGACCCACGGCGTCCACGCGCCAACGCCCTGACCCGGCGGTTCGACGCAGCGCACCTTGTGTGCCTGCCCTCGAATATCATCCCGCTACCTGGCTACCGCCGGGTGGGCTCCGGGTCGGCGGCTCTCCGGCAATTCCTCCCCCTGTTTGCGTCTCTTTGCTGGTTCACGGCATGTCGGTGCTTGGGTTCGACCCGGCGCCATGTCAATGTCAGACTGAAGGAAACGCATCATGAAGCGCATGCTGATCAATGCCACGCAGGCCGAAGAGCGCCGCCTGGCCATCGTGGACGGGCAGAAACTGCTCGACTACGAAATCGAAATCGAAGGGCGCGAACAGCGCAAGGGCAACATCTACAAGGCCGTCGTCACCCGCGTCGAGCCCTCGCTCGAAGCCTGCTTCGTGGACTACGGCGAAGACCGCCACGGCTTTCTGCCCTTCAAGGAAATCTCCAAGCAGTACTTCCAGGGCAATGTCTCGCCCTCACAGGCGCGCATCAACGACGTGATCAAGGAAGGCCAGGAACTGCTGGTCCAGGTCG
>DAIOEI010000067.1:0-8957 GCA_036746335.1 Hydrogenophaga sp.
CCAATCTCGCGCTCTGGGCCGATGGTCCGCGCCTGTCGGCCTGCTTCAGCGAACTGGTGGAAGGCCTGCAGTTCAGCGCCCACAAGGGCAAGGCTGGCCTGCACTTCATCGAACTGGGCGCCAAAGGCTGCACCCAGCGCCACCTGCTGGAGCTGGACGCACCGGGCCGGGACCTTCTGAAAGGCCAGATGGAACTGGTGGCGGCCTACGCCGACCTGCGCGGCGACCGGGGCGCTGAAATCCTGTCGCAAACGGGGCTGCCCGTGCCCTTCTGGGCGGCCATCACCGGCATGCTGGAGCACCGCCACAAAAAAACCCTGCAACTGCTGGCCATGGCCTTTGCGCTGGCCAACCAGGTGGAGATGCGCTTCAAGCAGATCTTTGCGGTGGTGCGCCCGGTGGAGCTCTCGCCGCAGATCCAGCCCATGATCGCCACCCCCGGCCACGGCGCCTACCCCAGCGGCCACGCCACCGAAGCCTTCATCGCGGCCACCGTGCTCAACGCCCTGCTGCGCGCCGCCCGCCCGGGCAAGAAACACCAGGACGGCCACGACGCCACCGAGGTGCAACTGCAGCGCCAGGCCTACCGCATCGCGGTCAACCGCACGGTGGCGGGTGTGCACTACCCGGTGGACTCGGCCGTGGGCCGGGTGCTGGGCACGCTGCTGGGCGAGCTGATGGTGGCCCGCTGCAGCGGCACAACGCTCAAACAGCGCGCGTTCCTGGGCAGCAGCTACGTCGGCCCCGGCAAGGCGGTGCGCGACTTTGATCTGCAAGACAACATCAACAACGGCCAGGCCGGCGAGCAGGTGGGCGCGGCCTTCAGCCTGCCCGAGGGCGCCCTCATGGGCTGGCTCTGGAAAGAGGCCCTCAAGGAGTGGGCATGAGCGCCGCCCGGCCTCAGGGTGAAGGTGCTCCAGTCAGCGCTACCCTGCCCAAGGGCTGGGCTGCGCTGCCGCCGGGCTGCTTCACCGGCCTGGACTGGAACCAAGCTGAGAACCTGCATCACAGCGACCCGTACCTGGCCTGGGCCGAAACCAGCGGCTTTGCCGGGTTCCGCTCGCCCCAGGGTCAGAAGGCCGACCCGGACTGCCTGCCGCTGCTGATCGAGCTGCAGCCGGGGGCCACGCTGGCCCAGTTGCTGGCGCAAGCACCGGCGGGCAGCCTGCAGGTGCCCCAGGTGTACCAGGCGCTGGGCGAAGACCTGCGGGTGTGCACCGCGCGCGCCACGCGGGCGTTTTTTGCGGCGCTGGCGCCCCAGGGGCCGCTGGCCCAGGTGGTGCAGCGCTACGAACTGGGCCTGCCCACCGGCCACCATGCGCGGCCCCTGCCCGCCCAGGCCTGCGCGGGTGCGCCATCGCGAGCAAGCCGTCCCCCACAAAAACCAAAGCGCTTGCTTGAGGGCGATGTGCTGGTGGTGATCGACAACGGTCTGGCCCTGGCCCATGCCGATTTTCTGCGCCCGAACAAACCACGCACCCGGGTCGCCGCCTTCTGGCGGCAAGACGACACCCAAGGCCCTCACGGTCGAGCAGCGGCCTCCCCGCGCGCCCAGCCGCTGGACCCGGCCCGCGCCGGGCCGACGCCAGACGATCTGGGCTATGGCCACGAACTCGACCGCAAGGCCATCAACCAGGCCATTGCCGCCCACACCCGCCGGGGCCGGGTGGACGAAGACGCGCTGGTGCGCCACTGGCAACTCTGGGACCTGGAACACGCCACCCACCACGGCACCCATGTGGCCAGCCTGCTGGCGGGTCCCCTGCCCTATGTGCAGACGATCGGCACCGAAAACGCGCCGTCCGACTGGACGCCCTGCCACGATGCGGCCCAACGAGCCGACCTGCTGGTGGTCCAGTTGGACTGGGCCAGCGTGGCCGACAGCTCCGGCGGCGCGCTCAACGTGAGCGTGCTCGATGCGCTGGCCTGGGCGCTGGCGCGCTGCGCACCGTCGGCCAACATCACCGTGAACCTGAGCTGGGGCGCTCTGGCAGGCCCGCACAACGGCAGCGCCCTGCTGGAAGCGGCCATGGCGCAACTGATCGCGGCCAGCGGGCGCAACGCCACCCTGGTGATCCCGGCGGGCAACGCTTACCAGGCCCGCACCCACGCCAACGCCTTGCTCACGCCCAAAGACCCCAGCGTGGCGCTGCACTGGCGGGTACAGCCGGACGACCACAGCCAGAGCTTTCTGGAGCTGTGGTTCGAAGACCACCACAACCCTAGCGCGGCGTTGTCGGACCTGCGCATCGAACTGACCCCGCCGGGTGCCGCCCAGCCGCTACCCGCCCTGCGTATCGGCCAGAGCGCGGTCTGGCCTTCGGCCGATGCGCCGCAATGTGCCCTGCTGTTCCCCCAGCGCAGCGCGCTGGGGCAGCCCGGTGCTTGTGCCCTGATCGCGCTGGCACCCACCGCGAGCTGGTTCCCCGACACGGTGCGCAGCGCTGCAGGCCGCTGGACGGTGCGTGTGATGTACACAGGCCATGGCGAGGTGGTGATGGACGCCTACATCGAGCGCGACGACGTGGCCCTGGGCTCGGCGCCGACCGGTGCGCGGCAGTCTTACCTGGAAGACCGGCGCTACGACACCAGCGGCGGGCTGGACGGCTTCATCGACCAACCCGGCAACCCGACCCCGGTGCGCCGCAGCGGCACGTTCAACGACATCGCCACCGGGGCGGGCACGGTGTCGGTGGGCGGCATCCGCTACTTCGCCAGCGGCCTGGATGCGATGGCGCGCTACAGCCCGCGCACGCCCGACCCGGACGCGCAGCGGCCATCGCGCGCGAACGTCCAAAAAGTGCCAGACCGGTTCGCGGTGAGCGACGAACACGCCACCCTCTGGGGTACACGCGCCGCGGGCACCCGCAGCGCCAGCCGTGTGCGGCTGGTGGGCACCAGCATGGCGGCGCCGCAGGTGGCGCGCAGCCTGGTTGACCGGTCTGGTTGACCTGCTGGGGGCACGCCCCCAGCCCAAGCCGCGTTACCAGCGCGCGGGCAAAGGCCGGAGCAGAACAATCCAGCGCTCGCGCACAGCGATGTAGTCGCCCCGCTCCAGGTCTTTGAGCAGGCGGCTGACCATTTCGCGGGAGCAGGCAAGGTGCTGCGCCATGGCCTGGTGGGTGATGCGTTCGCGCAGCGGGCGCTCGCCTTGCGCATTCGGTTCACCCGCCAGTTGCAACAGCAGGCGCGTGAGACGGCCGTAGACGTCGATCAGCGCCACACTGCGGGCGCTTTCGGTGGCCAGCCGCGCGCGCCGGATCACCCGCGACAGCAGGTGCAAGGCAAACTCGGGTTGCTCGGCAATGTGGGCCAGCAAAGTGGCTCGGTGAATGACGGCGCAGGTGGTGGGTTCGGTGGCCTCCACGTTGGCCGAGCGCGGCCCGCCGTCCAGCGACATTTCTCCGACGTAGTCCCAGCGGCCGTAGCTGCCCAGGGTGAGTTCTTTGCCGTTTTCATCGGCCAGGAAAGCGCGCAGCCGACCCTGGATCACGATGTACAGGGCATCGCCCGTTTCGCCCTCCTGGATGATCAGCGCGCCTTTGCGGTAGCGCCGCTGCTGGCCCTTGGCGGCAAGGGCCTGGAGGGCGTGGCTGCTGTCCTGTTCTGGGGGCGGGGCGCCAGCGTAAGGCGACATGGGTGGGGCGTCAGGGCTGGTGTAACGAGCCCAGATTGTGCGCGATGGGTGTGATGACCCGCAATGCGGGCACCACCGGCGGCAGGTTGGCCAGGCGTTGCATGAGCAGGCGGATGCTGTGGCAACCGGTCTTCTCGCGCAACGCCTTGATCTGGCTGCGCACCGTCGATTCGGCCACGTTGTTTTCTTGCGCAATCTCCGGAATCGACAGGCCCCGGCAGAGCGCGATCATGACCTGTTCTTCACTGGGGCTCAGACCCTGGGCACGGGCATACATGCGCACTGCGAGGTTTTCGCAAGTGTTCTGGCGCGAGAACAGGACCAGCACGGTGGGCGCGTCGGGCTCCAGCGGGTGGCTCAGCGGGATGAAGGCCAGCGACAGATACACGTTGTTGTGCTTGAGCTGGACCAAGCGGCGTTGTCCGCGCAAGGCGTGGTCGAGTGCGGCCTGGATCTGTTCGGAGATGGCGTCGGTCGCGCCCAGGAGATGCCCGCCATGGCCCATCACGATGCGGGCAGTGGCCATCTCGTGGCGGGCCAGGTGGTTGCTGTGGCGCACGCGGCTGTGTTCGTCGATGACCACCAGACCGTGGTCCATCTCGTCCATGATCCGCAGCAGGAGGCTGCGTTCCAGCCCTTCGCCGAGGCCGCTCGCAGGTGCCGGGGAAAATCCGTTGCTGTTCCGCTGTTCACGTTGGGTCCACATGGCTGCTCTCCTGAAGTTCGATGGAGAGAGCTTAGGGGGGCCTCGGGGTTTTCCCCGGTAAGCCAGTTACCCTGGTTTTGTGATGTATTCACATCGCGCAGAAAACCGGCGTTTGCGTGTTTTTTTGCGTTTCAGGCCCTTGCCTTGTTTCGGATGGCCGACAGGGTGCCCCGGGTGGTGATGACTTCTTCACTCAGCGGCAGCTCGATCAACGAGCCCCCTGGCGCGGCCAGGGCTCGCAGCAGCGCGGCCTCGAAGTCTTCGGTGCGCTCCACCCGCTCGGCGGCATACCCATAGGCGCGGGCGAGCGCACAGAAGTCGGGGTTGTGCAGCCCGGAGCCGCTCACCCGCCCGGGATACTCGCGCTCCTGGTGCATGCGGATGGTGCCGTAGGTGCCGTTGTTGAGCAGCAGGACGATGGTCTTGGCACCGTGCTGGACCGCGGTAGCCAGTTCCTGGCCGTTCATCAGAAAGTCGCCGTCACCGGTAATGGTGAAGACCGTACGGCCAGTGAGAATGGACGCAGCGATGCCTGCCGGCACACCGTAACCCATGGCGCCGTTGGTGGGCGCCAACTGGGTCTTGTGGCCCTTGGCCAACCCGGTGTAGCGGTAGAAGCGGTGCAGCCAGCTGGCGAAATTGCCTGCGCCATTGGTGAGCACGGCGTTGGCGGGCAGGTGGCGCTGCAGCGTGTGGATGATGGCGGGCATGTCGATGGGGCCTGGCAACTGGATGCCGCCATTGGCCACGTCCACATTCGCCTCGTAGTCGGCGTGGCAGGCCTGCGTCCACTGGCCCCAGGCCACCCCGGGTGGAGCCGTCAACACTTCCAGGCTGCGTGCCGCTGCGTTCATGCTGGCGTGGATCGCCAGTGTGGCCTGGTAGACGCGGTGGAGTTCTTCGGCACTGGCGTGGATGTGCACCAGTTGCTGTTTCGGCACCGGCGCTTCGATCAGCGTGTAGCCGGCGGTGGTGGCCTCGCCCAAGCGCGGGCCGATGGCGATCAGCAGGTCGCTCTCGCGCACGCGCGCGGCCAGCGCCGGGTTGATGCCCAGACCGATGTCGCCTGCATAGTTGGGGTGGTGGTTGTCAAAACAGTCCTGGAAACGAAAGGCGTTGGCCACCGGCAGTTGCCAGTTTTCCGCAAAACGTTGCAGCGCAGCGGCGGCCTGCGCCGTCCAGCCGCCGCCGCCCGCAATCACCAGCGGGCGCTGTGCCTGCAACAGCAGTTCCCGCAACGTGCGCAAGGCGCCCGGGTCGGCCCAGGCCTGCACCGGCTCCACGCGCGGCAGCGGTTCGGCGCACACGGCTTGCGTGAGCATGTCTTCGGGCAGCACCAGCACCACCGGGCCGGGGCGGCCGTTCATGGCGGTGGCAAAAGCTCGGGCCACGTATTCGGGGATGCGGCGCGCGTCGTCGATGCGCTCGACCCGCTTGGCCATGCCCTTGGTGCTGGGACCAAAAAAGCTCAGGTAATCGACTTCCTGAAAGGCCTCGCGGTCGCGTGCGTCGCTGGCCACGTCGCCCACCAGGAGCACCAGGGGCGTGGAGTCCTGGAACGCGGTATGCAGACCGATGGAGGCGTTGGTCGCGCCCGGTCCACGGGTCACGAAGCACACGCCGGGGCGGCCGGTGAGCTTGCCTTGCGCTTCGGCCATGAAAGCGGCACCGCCCTCCTGCCGGTTGATTACGAAGCGGATGCGGTCGGCGTGCTGATGAAAGCCATCGAGCACGGCGAGATAGCTTTCGCCAGGTACGCCAAAGGCGTGGGTCACGCCCTGGGCAATCAGGCATTCAACAAGCAGGTGGCCGGCGGGTTTTTCAGTCATGGTGGCATTGTGCCGCGCCGGGCCGCAGGTGTGGTCCGGTCAAGCCGTTCTGCGCCCTACGCCCACTGCCGCGAACACCGACACCAGCAAAAAAAACGCCGCGCCGGCCAGGGTGGCGGCATACCAGCCTCGGTCCATCAGGGCGCCAAAAACCAGGGGCGAAATGGCAAAGCCCATGTCCAGTCCGGAATACACCGTGCCGTAGACGCGGCCCGTGGCGCCTTTGGGCGTGGCTTTCTTGATCATCATGTCGCGGCTGGGACCGCCCACACCCACCGCAAAACCGGTGATCGAGAGCGCCACCATGGTGCCGGTAGCGCCCAGCCAGCCACTGGCGCAGACCAGCAACAGCAGGGTGCCTGCCGACATCGAAACCGCCACCACGCGGTCGCTCGACCAGTGGTGGCCGCTGCCATAGGCCGCCACAAAACCACCGACCAGCATGCCCAGCGCGCCGCACAGCATATAGGCGCTGATGGTCAGTGTGGCCGCTTCAACGCTCACACCGTGCACCGCCTTGAGGATGGAAGGTGCATAACTCTGCACCACGGCCAGCGTCATGGTGGAGAGAAAGAAGAACGCGAAGCACCACCAGACCACCGGCAGTCTGAGAAAGTCGGTATCCGCACCACGGGGTGCATGGGCCTGGCGGATCACCACCTCGGTGCGCAGCTTGTCGCGTTGCCAGAACAGCAGGGCCAGCACGCCCACATACAGCAGCGCCGCCGCGTGGTAGGCGGTGCGCCAGTCGGCCAGGGCGGTGATCCCGATCAGGAAGGCTGGCGCGAGCGCCCAGCCCAGATTGCCGGTAAGGCCATGGACGCTGAAGGCATGGCCCAGCCGCGGCGCCGACACGCGCTGGTTCAGGATGGTGAAGTCCGCCGGGTGAAACGGCGCGTTGCCCAGCCCGGCCAGCACCGCCACCAGCAACAGGCCGGTGTAGCCGGTGGCCATGGACGCCACCAGCGAGGCCACGAGAAAACAGGCGATCGCGGCAAAGAGCACCGGTCGCGCCCCGATGCGGTCGACCACAAAACCGGCCATGGCCTGGCCGCAGCCCGAGACCACAAAAAACACGCTCATGAGCAGGCCGACGTCCGAGTAGCTCAGACCGAACTCGCGCATGAACACCGGGAACAGCGGCGCCAGCAGCAGGTGCGAGAAGTGGGAAGTCCCGTGCGCCAGTCCCACCAGGCCGATGACGGCGGCGTCCTGTTGCAGGGGAACGGGGTTGGTGGGTGCAGGTGCGTCGAGCGTCGCGGTGTTCATGGAGCCATGTTAGCGCCCGCTCTCGGACTTGCGCACGCCAGCCGTCACGGACTCGACACGTCAGGCCTGTATCTTGCTAAAAGGCTTTCGAACCCAGTCACCGCCCACAACCGCGCCCCAGATGAATGCACCACACTGCATGGCCAAAACGCCCAAGGCCTGGGAGGCGTTGTCGCGCCCCGATCTGGTGGGTCGGCGCGCGCACAGCCTGCTGCTCATGGCCAACGGTCGCCGCAGCGAGCGGGAGCTCTCGGCACTGCTGGGGGACGATGTGGGTGAGCTATCGCACGACCTGCATACGCAGGGCTACTTGCAGCCGGTACCGCAAGCGAATAGCAACGCCAGCGAGAGCGACTGAAAGCGTTCGCGGCCGCCCGTTGCAGCTTCAGAGCCAACGCCTGAGCAGCCCCATCACGCGGTCAAAACTCGCGCCATACGGCGGGTAAAACAGGCTGCCCATCGCCCAGCGCGACTGCAGCAGCACCGCCTTTTGCTGGGTAAAGCGCAGGAACCCCGTCTCACCGTGGTAGGCCCCCCAGCCGCTCTCGCCCACACCGCCAAAGGGCAGGTTTTCGTGGGCGATGTGCATGAGCGTGTCGTTCACCGTGACGCCGCCACTGACGGTACCGCGCAGCACCCGCTCGCGCGCCGCGGTGTCGTTGCCGAACCAGTACAGCGCCAGCGGGCGCGGGCCGGCGTTGATGGCGGCGATGGCGTCGTCGAGTCGGGTGTAGCCGAGCACCGGCAGCACCGGACCGAAGATTTCCTCGCGCATCAGGCGGGCGTCCAGCGGCGGCTGGAACACCAGCAGCGGCGCCAACTGGCGCGCATGACCGCCTGCGGACGGTGCCACCTCCACCACCCGAGCCCCTTGTGCTCTGGCCTCGTCCACCAGCGCGAGCAGGCGGGCGTGGTGCCGGTCGCTGACGATGCTGGCGTAATCGGGGTGCGCCGCGCCGCCCGGAAACAGGCGTGCCACGGCGGCGGCAAAGGCGCGCTCGAAATCGGCCTCGCGGCCTTGGGGCAGCAGCAGGTAGTCGGGTGCGATGCAGGTCTGACCGGCGTTGAGCAGTTTGCCGTGCGCGATCTTCATCGCCACCGCGTCCAGGTCGGCAGAGGCGTCGACGATGCAGGGCGATTTGCCGCCCAGCTCCAGCGTGGTGGGCGTGAGGTTGGCTGCGGCGGCGGCCGCCACCTTGCGCCCCACGGCGGTGGAGCCGGTGAAGAAGAGGTGGTCAAACGGCAGGCTGGCGAACTCGCCCGCAACGTCCGCCCCCCCCTGCACCACACACACCTCGTCAGCGGCAAACGCCTGATGCAACAAGCTGGCCAGCAGTGCCGAGCTGTGCGGCGTGAGTTCGCTCGGTTTGATCATCACGCGGTTGCCCGCGGCCAGCGCGGTGGCGGCAGGGCCCAGGGTGAGCTGCAGGGGGTAGTTCCAGGGGCCGATGACGCCGACCACGCCCAGGGGCTGGCGCTGGATGTGCGCGCGGGCGGGCTGAAGGTACAAGGGGGT
>DAIOEI010000068.1:0-8953 GCA_036746335.1 Hydrogenophaga sp.
CGGCCTACGCGCGCAACGGCCACCGCTGCTGGCACAACCTGAACTACTGGCAGTTTGGCGACTATCTGGGGCTGGGCGCGGGCGCGCACAGCAAGCTCAGCTTTGCCCACCGCGTGGTGCGCCAGGTGCGCGCGCGCGAGCCACGCCTGTACATGGACAAAGCCCTGGCGGGCGACGCGGTGGTGAGCGCCGAAGAGGTGGCGCGGCGTGACCTGCCGTTTGAATACATGCTCAATGCGCTGCGCCTGCGCGAGGGCTTTTTGTTGCAAGACTTTGTGGCGCGCACCGGTTTGCCGGTGTCTTCCATTGGCGCTGCCCTGGATCAGGCCAAGGCACGCGGCTGGCTGCAGCAGGTGGGCGACCAGGTGGTGACCACCGAACTGGGTTTTGATTGGCTCAACGACGTACAGACCTTGTTTTTGCCCGATTGAATGTTGGCGAACGGGCGTTCAGATTCAGGGCGCTGCGGGCACTTTTCAGATCGAGGTGGCCACAGACGGGGCGGGTGACGTGCCTTGGCTCAGTGCATACCCCGCGGGATTCGCCAGCCGCAGGCGCAAGGTCGCCACGGTGCCGTGTCCCGCTTCGCTGGCGAGTGACACGCTACCGCCGTGCACGTTGGCAATTTCTTTGACCAGATTCAGGCCCAGCCCGGTACCTGGCCGATGTCCAGAAGCGTCAGCCCGGTAAAAGCGTTCGAAGGCCCGCTCCAATTGTTCCGGGGTCATGCCGATGCCCTGGTCAATGACTTCGATGGCCACCCAGCCCGACCCGACATCTGGCGCGCAGTGGGCGCGCACCGTGACTGCCGTGCCCTCTGGCGAAAATTCACAGGCGTTGCTCAACAGGTGAGCGAGTGCGCGCTCGATCTGCTCGGCGTCGGCCATGACCTGAAGATCCGGTGGCATTTCGACTTGAATGCGTTCGGCGTCTTGAGGACGCTTCAACCGCAGCCGCGCAGCGCTGACCAGATCGGACAGCGGGCAGGCGGTGATGCAAAAATCCTTGCCGCTGCGCGCTTCGATGCGTGAGAGGTCCAGCAGCTCCTGAACCAGGCGCGCCAGCAGCTCGCTCTGGCGGTGCACGATTTCCATCAGTTCCCGGCGCTTTTCTTCGGTGAAATTCCGGTGCAGCAGCAATTCGGTGAATCCCAAAATGCTGGCGAGCGGGGTGCGCAACTCGTGTGCGGCAGTGGCCAGAAATTCGGTTTTCATGCGGTCCACTTCGACTTC
This sequence comes from Hydrogenophaga sp., assembly GCA_036746335.1. Lineage (GTDB taxonomy): Bacteria > Pseudomonadota > Gammaproteobacteria > Burkholderiales > Burkholderiaceae_C > Hydrogenophaga. Next base: position 1,233 of record DAIOEI010000068.1, read on the forward strand.
CTGCGATATGTCGCGCAGGTAGAGCACCGCCAGACCGTTGGCCAGTACCGGCCTGAGCGACCAGATCAGCTCTATCGGGCGCGGTTGCATCAGTTGCAATTGGCCGCTCTGACTGTCCAGCGCGTTGGCGCTGTTGGCGTGGGCTGGTTTGGCGGCCAGTTGAGCCAGGCGTTGGGAAAACCCGGGCGCTGTGCTGTCAGGGCCCAAGCGCTGCGCGAGGCAGGCATCCAGCTCGTCTGCGCGGTGACCGATCAGGTTCGCACTGGGGCGGTTCAGCAACTCGGCCGCTGCCGGATTGCAAAGTGCGATGCGGGCGGTGTCGTCAAAATACACAAAACCGTCGGTGCTCAGGGCAAGAACCTCGTGCATGCGCTGGTGCGCCAGCATGCGTTGCTGCTCGGCGGCTTCGCGCTCACGCAACAGTTGTTGGGCGCGTCCATGCTCGTGGCACGCCCTGCAGGCGCGGGCCAACCGTTTGAGCAACACGCCGATGCCCTCTTGCACCGCAGGTGGCAGCGGGTTCTCAGAAGTTTCAATGACCAGCCAACCCTCGTGTTCGACCGGCATGGCCAGAAAATGGCTGCGAGCGCCGTGTTGCCAGGCGCTGGAGTGGGGCTGGGTGCTGGCGACACAAGTGTCCAGGTGCGCGCGCAAAACGGGATCGTTCTGCCAGTCTTCCAGTCGGCGCTGCGGATAAGCGATCAGCTTTGGGTTGGTGCCGGCACGCTCCCAGTCATTGAGCCAGACCAGGCAGCTGAGCCCCTGGACCGATTGCAGCAGAGGCACGATGAAGCGCCGCACCATGGGCACCAGGTCCAGCGATTCGCCAATGCTCATCGCCAGCTGGAACTTCAGGCGCATCAGCTGTTCGGCGTCTGGCTCATGCGTCACCAAAGGCTCCGAGCACAAAGGTCTTGTTGTAGAACTCCAGACATTGCTGCCCATTGTTCGCGATCTCGCCCAGCGTCAGCATGCCAAACGGTGGCGATGCCTGCGGATTGGCGGCTGCCAAGGCCGTTTGCACACCTTGCAGTTCCTCCACAAAGCGGTCTCCGAGAAACAGTACCCGGCTGATGCAATCGATCACCAAGGCGGTGTTGCAGGGCGTGGTCAACTGCTGGGTGGCCATCCGGGTTCCCCGGGCAGCGGCCTCGATCAGGTTCTCTGGCGTGCCACACAGCACATGCAGAGCCGTCTGTTCGGGCACTTCCCCCACACAAACCAGCGTCGTACCATCCATGATGATGGGGTCGCGCACCAGCAAGGAACCATCCGAGCGCTCCATGCCAAAAGGATGTCCCTTGGCGTGACCAAAGAAGTTGTCTGGATCGAGTTGGCATCCGACGCGCGGCTCCACACATTCGCGGTACACCTCGGCAGCGGGGCGGTAGTTGATGGACAGCACGCGGTTTCCCTGCGACTGCGTCACCAGAAACGGTCCCGCCAATGCTGTCCAGCCATGGTCCACGCCAACCCCCAGAGGGCCTGGCAGTGTCAGCAGCAGCGCTGCGTTCTTCAGCATGCCCTGCGGTGTGAACAGGCACGGGCGAGACTCGAAACTCAGCGAGCCGGCGCCTCCGCCCATCAGGGGTGCACCGCCTCCCAGCTCGTCAAAAACAGCCTCCATGAAGCGGGCGATGTAGGGCGCCAGACCATCGACCAACAAGAGCACCGGTGCATCCATGGCACGCAGCGGCGCCAGCGGGGCGCAAAGGTCGAACCTTGGGTGGTCCAGCCCCGTCACCACGGCCACTTCAGGGGCTTCGGTCAATGCAACCGTGACCAGCGCGTTCGCACTGTGCTGCGTACCCATCAGCACTTGTGGAAACACGCCGCCGTAAACAGGCAAGGTTTGCGCACGCAGCCAAGGGTCCACCAAGTCGGCATCCCAGCGCGTGCCATCACCGGCCAGCACCAGTACGCTTTTGGCGCCTTGCTGCTTGGCAGCCGCTACACGCCGTTCAAGGAGGTCGAAGCTGGCTTGTGGGTCGAAGTGCATACCGATGGTTTTCATGCCATGGCCTCCTGTGTTGATGCGCTGGCGCGCTGCTCCAGTGGGTCGGCCAGTCGCATGCGCAGCGTGGCGACGGTTCCCACGCCGAACTCGCTTTGCAGGCTGACCGAGCCGCCTTGAATTTCCGCGATTTCCTTGACCAGGTTCAGACCCAGCCCGGTTCCCGGGATATTGCCCGATGTGTCAGCGCGGTAAAACCGCTCGAAGGCGCGCTCCACCTGGTCCGGCGTCATGCCAAGACCCTGATCCCGGATGTGAATCGCCACCACGGGTTCCTGCCCAGGTGCTGTTTCGAGTTCGGCATCCAGGCACACCTGACCGCCATTGGGCGAGTACTTGAAGGCATTGCTCAGCAGGTTGGTCAGCGCTTGCTGTAGCTTGGACGCGTCGGCCATGATGCGCACCTCGGGTACTTCGCCCACCTGCACTTCGCGAGTTTTGTCAAAGCTGGCAATGCCCGCCACCGCATCGGCCACCGAGGCCCGCAGCGGCATCGGGACAATGTGAAAGTCCTTGCCCTGGCGCGCCTCAATCCGGGAGAGGTCCAGCAACTCCTGAATCAGACCCGAGAGCAACGTGCCTTGCTTGTAAACGGTGCGCAGCAGGTCTTTTTGCTTTTCTTCCGAGTACTTGCGGTGGATCATGAGTTCGGTGAAGCCCAGGATACTGGCCAGTGGCGTGCGCAGCTCGTGGGCCGCAGTGGCCAGAAAATCGCTCTTGATGCGGTCCACCTCGGTCTGGTGTGTGATGTCTCGGAAGTACAGGATGGTTTCCCCGCTGCCTCCGAGGTTGCGCCGGATTTCCCGTTCGATCACTTTGCGCGAGGGCCGTGCCAATGCAATCACGTCGGGTTTTTGCTTGTGCCAGCTGGCGGTGATCGCCAGGTAGTCGTCAAACTCTTCGCACAGGTTCTTGAACCACACGTCAAAGCGCTGCAGCGAGCACCAGGAAGGAATTTCACCCACCATTTCGCGAAACGCCGGGTTGCTGGAGATGAGCGCTCCCTGGCTGTCAAACACGACAAACCCGTCGGGGCTGAGGTCAAAGGTGGCATTGAGGCGGGCAGTGCGTTCGATCAGGCGCTGCTTGACCTCCACTTGCTGCGACACATCCTCAATCACATTGATGTAATGCGTGATCTCGCCATGGACATCCTTGACTGGCGAAACCGACAGCTTGTTGTGAAACAGCTGCCCATCTTTGCGGTAGTTCTTGAGGGTGAGGGTGGCCTCCCCGCCGGCCTGTACCGTCTGTGCCAGTCGCGCGAGATCGCTGGGATCGGTGAGGGGGCCTTCCAGAATGCTGGCGTCGCGGCCCAGCAGTTCGTGTGGCGCGTAGCCGGTGATGCAGGAGAACGCCGGGTTGATGTGCACAATCGGTTGCGGATAGCGGCGCGCATCGCTGATGCAGATGCCGTTGAGCGTGCAGTCCACCACCCGACCGTAGAGTGTGAGGTACTCCTCCGCTTGCTTCATGTCGGTCAGGTCGCGCACGATGCAGGTGTAACGGATGTCCTGATCGTCCGGAATTTCGCCCAGCAGCACTTCCACCGGAAAAGCGGTGCCGCCATGGCGCAAGGCATTGATCTCCAGGCGGCCAATGCGGCTTTGGGTGCTGTGGATCAACATGCCGTTGCTCATGGTCTCCTGCAAAAGCGCGGTGTCCATATTGACCAGCACCTCGCTCAAGGGGCAGCCGTTGAGCTGCTCCGCCGAGCGCCCGAACATCCGTTCTGCGGTTGGGTTGGCGCTGTCGATGATGCCGTCCTGCCGCACGCCTATGATGGCATCGGCGGCTGTGTCCAGAATGGCGCGCAAACGGCTGAGCCGCTGCTGGGTAGCGCTCATCTGGCGCTCCAGTTCCTTGGAAGACCAGTTGAGCGCACGCCCGAGTTCCCGCACTTCTTGGCTGCCCCAGCGCATGCGCAGCGTTTCCCCCGGGGCATTGGCCAGGCGGGTTGAAAAGCGGGCCAGTTCACGGATCGGCCGAATGGCCCGGTTCAGAAAGAGGTAAAACAGGTACAGCGTCAGCGCTACCATCAGGGAGGCGCCGGCAAAGGCTTGCAGCCAGTGCCTCTGGGAGGCTGCCAGGCGCTCATCAAAGGCCAACTTCACCTCGACCCAACCCTCCCTCTGCAACTGGCGGTGGTTCACGGACTGACCGTTGACCGCGCGGTTGGATGGCAGCAGGCTGGCATAGGCCGTGATGCGCTGACCCTCCAGCACATCGGATGAAGCGGGTGGCTCCAGGGCAACGGCATCCTCTGGCCTGACGAAACCGCCTCCCTCCGAGCTTCGGTCTACCGTCAACAGCAGCAAGCCGCCCGGCCGGACCACCTGGATGCGCTTGACGCCAGGCAGCGCCACGATTTCCTGCAGCGAGCTGTCCAGTGTGCCGTAGTCCAGCTCCAGCAAGGGGCCTGCGCTGGCGTGGGCAGCCAGCACGGCCAACGCTGCAGCCCACTGCCGACTCTCGTCCACCGTCTGTTGTGCACTGCGCTGGTAAGACACCAGCCCGATGATCATCAGGCTGATGATGGCGATCACCACCAGCATGGTCAGCAACTGCTTCTTGACCGACCAGCGGGAGAAGAAGCGCCCGAGTGGCAACAACAAGTTGTTCATCTGACGCCTTCCGAATGCTCAGTTCAGTACCAGGTAGCTCTCGAGTCCCAGGCGTTCCAAGGGCAGGTAGTCGCGGGCGTATTGAGCGGGTATGGGGGTTGGCATCTGAACGTTTGCCAGCCTTTGCCGCATGGCCGACCCTGGTGGCGCCTGCGTCAAGGCCTTGGCGATGCAGTCCCGGTCTTCGGCGGGCACACGGGGGTGAATGGCCAGTGGATGGCTGGGGACGCCCGGTGTTTCATTGAGAACGCGCAACTGATCTCTGACGGCGGGTACCTGCTGGTCCAGGGTGGCTTTGATGCCGCCGGCTGCTGCGGCATCGCCGGTGATCACCAGCCGGTAGGCGTTGTTGTGGGTCTTGGCATAGTGCGCCACGGTCTGAATGCCAAATTCCCGCTCCAGCAAGGCACGCATGTAGAGAGAACCAGCAAAGGCATTGGGTGCTGGAAGGGCGATGGTCTGGCCTTTCAAGTCCTGCACCTTTTGCGCAGGGCTGTTGTTGAGCACCACCAAGATGCCTCTGAGCAGGCGCTCGCCATCACGCACCAAGGGCACATAACCGGCCGCCTTGGCCGCCATCACCATGTGGTACGGGTTGAGGTACACCAGATCAAAGCTTCCTGTGAGAAAGCGGTTCTCAAACTCCGGAATGGAGCTGGAGATGGAAAGCTCGACGGGCCGCGCACACGCTTCTTCCAGGGCTTGAGCCATGGGCTGCCAGCGTCGCTGGGTTTCAACCGTCGGGAATTGCGGCACCATACCCAAGACCAGTGGCTGGGCAGTTTGTGCATGCACGAATGGGATCGCCAGTGCCCAGGTCAGCAGCGCCCCTGCCAGGCGCAAAAGACCCAGTACCGAGGGCTTCACGCCTTGCTCCGCAGCATGTTGTCTACCAGGTCCAGCAGCTTCAAGGGGCTGAATGCTTTGGTCAGGTAGGCATCGCTGCCCGCTTTGCGACCTTGCTCTTCGTCTTCTTTCTGGGCCCGTGCGGTCAGCAGAATGACCTTGGTGTGTGAGCCCAGCTGGGGGTCACGCTTGACCTTGGCGCACACCTGGTAGCCGTCCAGTTCGCCGGGCATCATCACGTCGAGCAGCATCAGGTTGGGCTTAAGGTCTTGCGCCAGGCGCCAACCTTCGCTGCCATTCTCGGCCTCGTGAATCTCGGCATCGTCCAGGTGCTGGAGTGTCAGCTTGATCAGCTTACGGATGTCGGGTTGGTCGTCAACAATGAGGATGCGGTCGGTCATGCCTGTCTCCGTTGGCGTGTGCGTGCCATGAGTGTGGAAAGGTCTTCGGCGTAGATCTGCGCCTGCAACAGGTCCAGGTGGTGGGTGTTGCGAAGTGGCGCGCCGGTGGGGATTTCGAGTTGAACGCTCAGCGAGCCATCTTCGTCCTCGACTTTGAGGCGTCCGCCGTGCAATTGCAGGATGCGCTGCACCAGAGGCAGCCCGATCTGCAATGCGGGTGGCGGGGCAGAGGTGTCTTTCTGGGCGGCTTCTGGCCTGAACAGCTGATTTGCCTGTTTGGCCAGCACAGCGGCAGGTACCACGCCGAGGTTTCGGATGCTGGCCAGCAGGTGGTGGCCGCTGGCGCGCATGGAGATGCCCACGATCGCAGACTGCGCGCCTTTGGGTGCGCTGCTGTGGACGACGGCGTTTTTCAGGCATTCAAAAAGGGCGCGGCGCAGGAGTTTGCGGCTTCCATACACAGGGGGCAAATCTTCTGTGCTTTCCTGCAGCGAAAACTGCACCCCATGCTCGGATGCCAGTGGCGTCAGCTCCTGGCAGATGTTGCGCACGGTGTCTGGCACCAGCACCCGGTCTTCGCCGATCAGCACGTCTTCCCCGAACACGTCCACCAGTTCGCTCAGGCGGTCCAGCCGTTCTTTCAAGGCTTCGACGGTATGGGTGCCTGGGCTTTGCAGAACCCCGTCGATGGAAGGACCCAGATCGGATTTGATCAGGCCCATGATGTCTTGCAGCGAGAGCCTTTGTGGTGATGCTCCCTCGGCGGCAGACGAAGATGTGGCAGCGCCCGGGGTGTCCGACGTGGACGGCATCTCGGTCACGCTCATGGCCATCAGACCTGCAATCGGCTTGGGCGCGCAGTTACAGCGCAAGCGGATGGTGCCCTCGTCGGCATTGACCTCGACATCGATGGTGGTTATGGAAACCGGTTGACCGGTGCTCACCGCCGCCACGAGCGACCGAATCTTGGGGTCTCCCGGCAAAGACAAAACCGGCCGCGCTGCCATGGTTTTTGCTGCGCGATTGGCGAACGCCACCCGCCCTTCCGGCGTGAACAGCATCAGGGGCGCATCGACCAGGTCCAGAAGGACCAGCAGAGGGTGGTTGGCAGGAAGACTGGGGTTGGACATGAACAGGCACCAAAGGTGCGGCGGGAAACCGTCACAACATTTAGCCCTGTATCGGCATTTGATCGGCCGACTTGAGTGGGCGCACCGGGCTGGTGCCCGCGGCTGTCCATCAGAAAAAAAGTGGTCAGTCTGATGGCTCACTCACTTGGCGGAGAGCCAGGGATTCGAACCCTGGAACCCTTGCGGGTTGCCGGTTTTCAAGACCGGTGCAATCGACCACTCTGCCAGCTCTCCAAGCGCCCTATTGTAGAGGAGCGGCGCGCCTGAGCCAGGCGGGGTGCCTGGTTTCAGGCAGCAGCGGTCTGCACGAGCATGCCGCGCTGCTCAATGAACCGCACCACGTCTTGAACACCGTCCAAGGTCTTGAGGTTGGTCATGACCCAGGGGCGACGGGCGGTGTCGGGCCGCATGCGGGCGGTGTCGGCCTTCATCACCTCCAGGTCGGCCCCCACGTGGGGCGCCAGGTCGGTCTTGTTGATGACAAACAGGTCGCTCTTGGTGATGCCGGGGCCGCCCTTGCGCGGGATTTTTTCGCCTGCGGCGACGTCGATCACGTAAATGGTGAGGTCGCTCAGCTCGGGGCTGAAGGTGGCGGCCAGGTTGTCGCCGCCGCTTTCCACGAAGACGATGTCGGCGTTGGGGTGTTCACCGAGCATGCGGTCGATGGCTTCGAGGTTGATCGAGCAGTCCTCGCGGATCGCGGTGT
>DAIOEI010000069.1:0-8902 GCA_036746335.1 Hydrogenophaga sp.
GGCAACTGGGAAGGGCTGCCCGGCGGCGAACATGTGGAGCTGACCGACAAGGCCACCCACAAGCACCTGAGCTTGCAGTTCAAAGGCGACCAGATGGTGGGTTGCAACAGCGTGGGTTGGACCGAACACGTCGGCGTGATGCGGGGCCTGGTCGAAGGCCAGGTCCGGCTGGGCGAGTGGAAGGACAAGCTGCTTGCCGACCCCACCAAGCTCATGGATGCTTACCTGTCCGCCGCGCAGGGGCAAGGCCACTGGAGCGGTGCAGCCGATGATCGGCGCAGGGCATGATGTGGGCATGAAGATCACGTTCAAGCTCTTTGCCACGCTCACCGACTACCTGCCACCCGATGCCCGGCGCAGCAATCAGGTCGAACTGAGCGTGGCGCCCGATGCGCCCATCAGCCAGATCATCGAGCCCTTCGGTTTGCCGTCGAACCTCGTGCATCTGGTGCTGGTCAACGGCAAATACGTTGCGCCAGAGCAGCGCATGACAGCCACCCTGACCGAGGGCGACGTGCTGGCGATCTGGCCACCGATCGCCGGCGGCTGAACCCGCTATGCAGTCGGACTATCCGGAGCGCTTCGAGCGCGACATGGGTACCAGCGAGCCCGAATGGCGGGCCGCCTTGCCCCGCGCCATCGGCGACCGGGGCAACTGGCGGTTTGACGGTAGCCACGGGGCGGTGGTGGAGATCGCCCAGGGTCGGCTGCACCTGTCCTGGAAGCCCTTGCCCGAGCGTCGCATTGCGCTGCTGGTGATGCAGCGCTTGCAGGTGTGCTTTGAGTTTGTGGGCCTGGATGCCGATCAGCGCAAGGCCTTCATGAAGCCATTTGATCTCACCCTGCAACGCGGTGGCGGCTGAGGCGGTGGTGGAGACGAGGAGGATCGAACTCCCGACCTTCGCATTGCGAACGCGACGCTCTCCCAGCTGAGCTACGTCCCCATGGACAAAATGCTACCAAAGCTCCGGCACAGGCGTCCAACACTTCAGCGAACCGGTGCGGCCGGCAAGGGCGTTTCCATGGTGAGTTCCACGCGCCGGTTGGTGGCTCGGTCAACCGGGTTGCCAGGTGCTGCCAGCGGGCGCGTGTCTGCAAAGCCGCTGGCCTGTACGCGCTGGGGAGCGACGCCTTGTTCGATCAGGTAGCGCGCCACAGCGGCTGCGCGGGCGGTGGACAGCTCCCAGTTGGACGGAAAGCGCTCTGTGTTGATCGGCACATTGTCGGTATGGCCTTCAACCACGATGCGCATGTCGGGCTGGCTTCTGAACAGCGTCACCAATTCGTTGAGCACCGGGCGAGCGCCCGCGCTGAGCGTGGCGTCTCCCGATCCGAACAGCAGTTCGCTGCTGATCCGAAAGCGCATCAGGTCTTTGTCTTCAAGCACCTGGATGTCTTTGCCCTCGGTATCGAGCTGAATCCGGGGCACAGGCTGCTGGGGTGGTGTGGGTGAGCCTTCATTGGAAGGATAGGGCAGGGGAATCGGCAAGGGCACAGGCGGCACGATGCTTTCGCCCGAGTCTGCGTCCGCGACGGCGGTCGCATCTGCAACCGTTTTTTCTGGCGCCTTGACGCCGCCCGGTGGCCCGGCAAACGAAAGCATCACCACCATCATCACCAGCATCAGCGTGATCACGTCCAGGTAGGTGAGTAGCCAGCCGTCGTCTTCGGTTTCAATGCGGGTTTCGGTGTGCCAGCGGCTGTAGCTGCGCTTGCCCGAGCCTGGTTTGCTCCTGGCGGCTGCGGCGTTCACTGGCGGTCGCAAAGGCGTTGCGCCGTGTGCCGCACCGCGGGGGAAGGCGTCAGCGTTTGACATGCGCTTCTTCGTGGATTTCGTCGTCGTACTGGGCGACGAAGGCCTTGAGGGTTTCGCGCATCATCGACGGGCTGCGCCCCGCACACATCATGGCAATACCTTCGAGCACCATGTTCATCAAGACCAGGCGCTGCTCGGTGCGGCGCTCCAGTTTGACCGCAATCGGCTTGAACAGCAGGTTGGCCAGCAGCACGCCATAAAACGTGGTGATCAGGGCAATCGCCAACTGGCTGCCGATCGCGCCCATGTTGCCATCGCCCAGCAGATCCATCAGGTTGACCAGCCCCAGCAGGGTGCCGACCATGCCAAAGGCGGGCGCATAGCCGGCCATGACACGAAACAGCTGGGCCTCGGCGGTCTCGCGCGAACGCAGCCGGGCGATGCGCCACTGCAGCAGATCGACGATCTCGTCTTCCGGCATGCGATCGATCACCAACTGCACGCCAGTGCGCAAAAACGGGTTGCGGACTTTCAGCAAGGCCCGCTCTACTGCGGCCAGATCACCCTGAATCCAAAGGCGGGAAATGGCCACCAGTTCTTCAATATCACCACGGGTGTCCAGCCGTTCCTGCCGGATGACCTGCCCCACCAGATGGAATACGCGCAACACTTCGCGCAAGGGGTAGCTCAAGAAGGTGGCTGCCAGGGTGCCGCCCAGCACGATGGCGATGCTGGGAAGATCCAGGAAAACCCAAGGATCGTCGGCGGCGATCAGCACGATGACCGCCATCAACAGCAGGCTGCCGATCATGCCGATCAGGGTAGACGGATTCAGTTTGCGCACACGGAACACCCATGGAAGGGCCCAAGCAGGGGTGCTTGAGGCTCCCGTTCATTGTTCCTGTGTTCGGCTCCTCCAATGCCTACATAAGCAAGGTTGAAACCGCGCTATTCACGCCAGGCCGTTGCGCCGGGCCAGTTCGACAAACAGGCCGCTGTGGTCCAGGTCGGCCAGTCCGTGGTCCACGGCTTGCGCGAAAAGTTGCTCGAAGTGCTGCGTGATGGGTGCATCAAACCCCAGCTCGGCCGCGGTCGCCAGCGCATTGCGCATGTCTTTGAGTTGCACCGTCATGGCGGCGCGCTTGGTGAAGTCGCGCTCAACCATGCGTTGGCCGTGGACTTGCAGGATGCGGCTTTCGGCAAAACCGCCGCTGATGGCCTGGCGCACCTGGGCCATGTCGGCGCCGCCTTTCTCGCACAGCAGCAGTGCTTCGGCCACTGCGCCGATGGTGATGCCCACGATCATCTGGTTGGCCAGCTTGGCCAGTTGACCTGCGCCATTCGGGCCCACATGGGTGGCGCGTCCGAGGGCCTGAAACAGGGGCAAGGCGCGCTCGAAGGCCGCAGCGGTGCCCCCGGCCATGATGGCCAGGGTGCCAGCTTCGGCGCCCACGGTGCCGCCCGAGACCGGTGCATCCAGGTGGTCCACGCCCAGCCCGCCCAGGCGCTCTGCGTGTTCGCGGGCCTGGCGCGGTGCAATGGACGACATGTCGATCACCAGTGTGCCGCGCCGCAAGGCGGGGGCAGCGCCCTGGTGGAACAACACATCATGGACCACATCGCCGTTTTCCAGCAGCGTGACCACGAAGTCGGCCGAAGCCACCGCCTCGGCAGGCGTGGCCGCGATCTTTGCGCCGAAGGGCAACAGGCGTTCGGCTTTGCCTTGCGAGCGGTTCCAGACGGTGACGCGGTGCCCGGCTTCGCAGCAGCGGCGGGCCATCGGAAAGCCCATCAGGCCGATGCCCAGCACGGCGACAGACAGGGGTAATGGGGAGGTGGCTGTGTTCATGGCAAGCGCGCTCAGAAGCTTTAAAACGCAAGCGTAGCGCATGCGGGCATGCCACAATTTGTGCATGACTTCGACCCTTTCGCTTGACCCCGCCTGGCTGGACGGCCAGTACAACAACCGGGCCCTTGTACCCGAGCATGGCGCTCACTTCGAGCGCTGGCAGCACGATTCGGCCCAGGCGCGGCAGCAACTAGTGGGTTTGCTGGACGTGGCTTACGGCACAGGGCCTGCCGAGCGGCTGGATATTTTCCCTGCCCAGCGCGCGCCCGACGCACCCTTGGCACCGGTGCTGGTGTTCATTCACGGTGGTTATTGGCGCAGTCTGGACAAGTCGGATCACAGCTTTCTGGCGCCCGCATTTGTGCGCCAGGGTGCGTGTGTGGTGGTCCCCAACTACGACCTGTGTCCGGCGGTCACCATCCCGGAGATCACCCTGCAGATGGTCCAGGCGCTGGCCTGGGTGGCTCGCCACATTGGTGTGCATGGTGGAGACGCGCGGCGGATCACGGTGGTGGGCCATTCCGCTGGAGGGCATCTGGCGGCGATGATGCTGCTGTGCCAGTGGGCTTCGGTGGCGCCGGACCTGCCCGAGGACCTGATCAAGAATGCGCTCTCGATCTCGGGTGTGTTCGATCTGGAACCCCTTCGCCACACACCATTTTTGCAAGACGCACTGCGTTTGACACCGACGCAGGTGGCCCGGGTCAGCCCTGCGCGCCTGCCTGCACCCAGGGTCGTCGATGACCGGGGTGAGTTGGCGAGCGTCGCAGGCGGCGGTGAAAGCAGCGAGTTTTTGCGCCAGAACACGCTGCTGGCGCAGGCCTGGGGCTCGGAGGTGGTGCCGGTGTGTGAAGCCCTGCCGGGCTTGAACCACTTCAGCGTACTGGAGGCCTTGGTGCAACCGCGCCACCGCCTGCACCGGCTGGCGCGCCGGCTGCTGGCCGTCTGACGCGGCTTTTGGAGCGCCGCCTCAAGCTTCTTTGGGTATGGTCTGCACCTGGTAACGGACGCTACCGGCAGCCCATTGCACCAGTCGATCGATGTTCGGGTGTTTGCCCGGGTTGGCGATCGCATCGGCGGTGTGTTCAGCGTACCAAACCAGGCCCAGTTCAGCAGCTTGGGGCGTGATCCAGCCGCCATGCTGCTGAGCCAGCGCGTGATACACCGCCAGCGAGCCGGACTGCCCCGGTTGGTGGGTGATCGTACCCACCAGCTCGCCCTGTTCGCTTCGCAGCATCAGTGCCGCGAGGTGGCCGATATCGGGAAGGCACTGAAGCTGCTGCAAAAAGCGCATGGGGAACGGGTCGGCAGTCTGTTCTGCGGCCATCAGGCCACCGCTTCCTCGGGTTCCGGCAGCGCCACCTTGTGGTCTGTCGAGTGCAGGTAGTCTTGAAAAACGTGTTCGGCGCTGAGCAACTGGTATTGACCGTCGGCATTGCGCAGGCTGGTGTCTTTGAGGCGCCAGGTGAGCTGGCCGCAGGTCCAGATATCGAAATTGCGCATGTGGGTGCAAAGACAGGTTTTGTCCATCACCGAAATGCGGCGTTCGCCCGGATGGGCCAGCAGTTCGCGGTTGTAGGAGGTGATGTAGGCACACTTGCCCGTGGCGTCCAGCAGGTAGCCGTAGGCCTCGCAGTTCGGGCGAATGCCGTCCCCGATGCCGGGGCTGCTCTTGATCATGCGCATCGGGTAGCCGGTGGGTGAAATCTCGTTGACCTCGATGTCGTCCTCGTTGGCCTTGAAGTATTCCTGCTTGATGTCATCGGGCAGGCCGCACTCTTTGGTGACGGTGAAACGGGTGGCCACCTGCACGGCCGAGCCGCCCAGCTCCATGAAACGCACCGCATCGCTGCCGGTGAAGATGCCGCCCGCCGGAATCAGTGGAATGTCCAGTTGCTCGGCCTTGAGCCACGCGCTGATTTCGCTGACGATGGTGGCCAGGTCGTACTGCGCCCAGTCCATGCCAAAACCCAGGTGACCGCCCGCGAGCGGCCCCTCGACCACCACGTAGTCGGGCAGGCGGTTGAGCCGGCTGTTCTTCTTCAGGAACAGCTGCAAGGCGCGCAGGCTGGAGACGATGATGCCCAGCTTGGCGTCGCGAAAGCGGGGGTGGTCTTCGATCAGCGCGAACGAACCCAGGTGAAGGCCGGCCGCCAGGGTGATGCCATCGATGCCGGCGTCCAGTGCCGAGGCCATGCGCACCTTGAGGGTTTCCTTGGGCGCGTTCATCGTCAGCTTTTCCATGCAGTTGATGAACACCAGCCCATTGCCGGTCTTGCGAGCCATGGTGTGTTCCACGTGCAGGCGGGTGGCTTCGGCCAGATCGCCCAGGTTGAATTTCACCAGCGATTTGTCCTGGGAATCGACGTTGAGTTTGTAGAGCGCCTGCTTGGCTTTGACGAACTTGGTTTTGTAGCGGCGGTCGGTCACCGTCTTGATCATCGCGTCGGAAATGTGGCCCACACCGCCCAGGCGAGCCGCCTCCAGGGCAAGGTCGGAGGAGGAAATGTCCACGCCCATGCCACCGATCATGATGGGCACCAGCTCTTTGTGTCCCATCTTCAGGCGGAAATCGTCGAGTTGTCGCATAGTCAGCTTTCAAAAACAGCGCGCAGCTTACAGGCCCAGCCTTCGCCAGCGTTTGCGCCGGATCAGTAAAGCGGGGCGAAAAACCTTCGGTGGCACCCCAGCCAAACGCTGGGGCAGCTGGTGGATTTTCGTTCAAACATCCAGTCCAGACCAGAAGATGCCACAGAAGCCTTACGGGAGAGTCCCAGCCATGGACAAACCAAAGGCCGCTCCAGGCGGCCTTTGTTGCGCAGCAGCGAGAGGCGCTATGCGGTTTTGCGGCGGGGAGCCATCCAGCCCATGACCGCATAGGTCAGGATCACCGTGGCCACCAGGCCTACGCCGTACACCAGCGCAATCAGGAACCAGTCGGCCGGGCCGCCAGCGTCTGTGAAGCCCGACGACGACACCTGGGCCATGATCACCAGGGCAATCACACCGCCAAACAAGCCGAGCAGTTCGGCGCGCACCAGACGGCGCGAGACGATGCCTTTCTCGCGCATCACCAGGGCCACAAACGCCACCACCGCTCCTACAGCGGCGAGCAGCATGACCCAGAGCATGGGCCCCAGCATTTCCTGGAACACCGCCAGGAACACCATCGGATCGAGTTCTTTCATCTTGCGTCTCCTAAACGGTTCAGGCGCGGCCGCGCAACATGCTGATGTAGGTGGGTTTGAGGGCCATGGTCTTCATGACCCAGCTGATCCACAGCTCTTCGAGTGGCGCGATCACGCCGGGAAAAGACGTGATCAGGTTGTCTTTGTAGTCGAACTCGATCAGCATCGCCTGGCCCAGGCGGGTGATCAGCGGGCAACTGGTGTAGCCGTTGTAAACCTCGGCGGACGTCTTGCCCGTGATGTCGGCCAGCAGGTGATCTACCGCGACCGGCACCTGCCATTTCACACTGGCCGCCGTCTTGCCCTTGGGCACTCCGGCGATGTCACCCACCGCGAACACGTTGGGGTAGCGCTTGTGGCGCAGGTTGTCTCGGTCCACCTCCACCCAGCCATCACTGGCGAAGGCGCCCTCGGTCCAAGGCAGAGGGCTGTTGCGCACCACCTCGGGTGCGCGCATGGGCGGCACCACGTTGATGAAGTCGTAAGCCTGCTCGGCGGTGCCGGTGGGGGTTTTGTAGGTGGCGATGCGCTTGTCCAGATCGATCGACTGCAAGACGTGCTCATGGTTGACCTTCACCCCACGGTCCTGGAACAACATCCGAACCTTCTCGGCCACGATCGGCACACCAAACAGGCTTTTGCTTTGCGCCATGTAGATCAGCTCGGCCTTGCCGCGGTTCTTGCGGCGGCGCAGGTGGTCGTCGGTGATGAAGGCGTATTTCAAGGGCGCACCTGCGCACTTCATTTCTCCGGCCGGGCGACCAAACAGGCCAATGCCGCCCTGGTCGGCAAAGGTGCTCATCGCTTGCCAGGTGGCCGAGGCCGCCTGGGGGCTGTGGTAGATACTGCCCATGCCGTTCTGGCCGATGCGGCCGGTGTCCATGCCTTCGATGCCCGCGTAGTTCAGTTCCAGACCGGTGGCCACGAACAGGAAGTCGTACGGCACGGCTTTGCCACTGGCGGTGACGATCTTGTTGCCCTCGGGATCGATCTCGGCCACCGCTTCGGTGATCCATTCCACACCCTTGGGGATGTAGCTGCCGGTACCTGAGACCACATAGTTCTGCGCCTTGATGCCGGAAGCGACCAGGGTGAAACCCGGTTGGTAATAGTGCTCCTTGCGGGCATCCACCACGGTGATGGTGGCGCCCTCCAGACGGGCAGCCAAGTGCGATGCAGCAGCCAAGCCTGCAGCGCCGCCGCCGGCAATCACGATGCGGGCACTGCTCTTGACGGTGTTGGCGCGGGCGCTGGTGGTGGTTGATGCGACAGCGGCTGCCAGCGGCAGGGCACCCAGCCCTGCCAGGAAGCGACGGCGAGCGTTCTCAACTTGAGTGTCGCGCGTGGTGTGATCTGACATATTTGTCTCCAGTCAAAGTAAGACCCGGCACTCATACCCCCGGGAGTTTCTCACTATAGCTGGCGGAAGCTGGGCAAAGTTTGATTTTTCTCAACAAAGGGGCGCAACCACCCCGCTTGGGAGGAGTGCTCGGGCTGCCCGAGCCCCCGCTTGCGTGCGTTCAGGCTGCCGAGCCGAACCAGGCGCCGGCCATTTTCATGCCCAACACTGTCAGCGCCAGCGAACCCAGCAGGTGCAGGCTCGCGATGCCGAGTGCGAGCCCGTAGCGGGCATGTTGCAGCATGGCCACCACCTCGACCGAAAACGTGGAAAAGGTGGTCAGTGCGCCCAGAAAGCCGGTGATGACGGCCAGGCGCCAGACCGGGTCCAGCTGTGTCTGGCTCTGAAAGAAGACCACCGCCACGCCCACCAGCCAGGCTCCGCTCCAGTTGGCTGCCAGCGTGCCCCAGGGCAGCAGGGGGTGCCCCTGGTTGAGCCACAGTCCCAATTGCCAGCGTGCCAGCGCGCCGATGCTGGCGCCCAGGCTGATGGCCATCACTTGCAGCATGGTTCAGACGCGCTCAGAACGGCGGGTCGTCGTCATCGCCGACAGCGGTGACGGCTTCCTGCCTGGGCTTGGCGGGCGCAGCGGTCGGTGCATCGGGTAAAGCCATGCCTGGCACGATCTCGCCGCCCAGCGCCGCGATCACTGCGGGGATCAGCTTGCCCAGCTCGCCGGTGGCCAGCGCCACGTCGGTGTCAAAACCGCT
>DAIOEI010000070.1:0-8728 GCA_036746335.1 Hydrogenophaga sp.
TATATATTTACAGTCTTTGTGGTCTGCCCATCATGTCTGCCTTGTCTGCTGCTCGCGGTGTCTCCGCGTCGCTGGATTCTGTTTCTTTGCCGCCTTCCGTTCGGGCGGCACTCTGGCGCGGGGATCAGATGGGCAGCGCCCCAGCCGTCACACGCTCCAGCGGGTTTGCCGCGCTGGACGCCCAATTGCCCGGCCAAGGCTGGCCCTGCCAGGGCTTGACCGAGCTGCTGTGCCCCGAGCCTGGCACGCTGGCCTGGCGCCTGCTCGCGCCTTTGTTGCGCTCGCTCACGCTCCCGCCTTCGGCAACGGATCAGCCGCCGGGCGCCGCCCTGCCTGCTCGCAGCCGCCTGTCAGCTCGGGGCGCAGCGCGAACTTCAGCCGCCCTGCCGGTGGTGCTGGTAGGGCCGCCGCACCGGCCCCATCCGCCCGGTTTCCGGGCCGATGGCATCGACGAGCGTGCCATGGTCTGGCTGCAGGCCGAGACCATGGCCGAGCGCCTGTGGGCCACCGAACAGGTGCTCAAGGCCCGTGCGCCTGGCGTGCTCATGGCCTGGCTGCCGCAGGCCCGGCCCGAACAATTGCGCCGCCTGCAGGTGTTGGCCAGCGCAGCCCAGGGCCCCGTCTTCGTTTGCCGACCACTGGCCGCGGCGCGCGATGCCTCGGCCGCGCCCTTGCGCTTGCTGGTGCGGGGGGGAGCTCGCGAAAGCGCTGGCGAAGGGGCAGCTACCGATGTGCCCTGGGCGCTGCAGGTGGACCTGCTCAAGCGCCCCGGCCCGCCGCTGGCGCACAGCCTCAGCCTGCCGTCTGTGCCCGGCGGCCTGGCCGCGCTGCTGCCGCCGCGCCTGCGCCGCGCCAATGCGGTCGTGCCCCTGGCCCCTGCACCCAATCGAGAGGAAGACCATGTGGTGGTCCGCCCTGTTGCCGCCCGCCCTGCCGCCTGGCATTGAGGCGGGCGCGGCCAGTCCGGTGGCCCAGGCGCTGGCCCTCTGGGCGCTGCGGTTCACGCCGCGCGTGGCCCGGCTGGACGAGGCCGTGGTCATGGAGGTGGCCGCCAGTCTGCGCCTGTTTGGTGGAGCGCAGGCCCTGCGCGAGCGTGTGCACGCCGAGGCCACCGAGCTGGGCGCCACGCGCATCGCCTGGGCGCCCAACAGCCTGGCCGCGCTGGCGCTGGCGCGGGCACAGGGCGAGCGGTCGGGCGCGATCACGTCGCGGGCGACGCAGCTTGACCGGGTGCAGCAGGTGGCCTTGCCAGAAGGGTCGCTTTCCGCCGCCCTCGACCCGCTGCCGCTGGCGGTGCTCAGCGCCACCGCGCCACACCGCCAGACGCTGGCGCACATCGGCTGCCATACGCTGGGCCAGTTGCGCCAGTTGCCCCGCGCGGGGGTGGCGCGCCGGTTTGACGCGGCGCTGCTGGGTGCGCTGGACCAGCTCTACGGCCACGCGCCGCAGACGCACACCTGGGTGCAGACGCCCGAGGTGTTTGACGCGCGGCTGGAACTGCCGCACCGGGTGGACGACGCCGGGGCGCTGATGTTTGGCGCGCGGCGCCTGCTCTTGCAACTGGCCGGCTGGCTGGCTGCGCGGCACAGCGGCGTGACCGCCTTCACCCTGCACTGGGCGCACGACGCCCTGCGCTCGCGCGGCGCGGGCGAAGGCGGGCAGCTCACCGTGCGCACCGCATCGCCCACCCGCGAAGTGGACCACCTGGGCCGCCTGCTGACCGAGCACCTGGCCAGGGTCACCCTGGCCGCGCCGGTGGGCGACCTGCGCCTGGTGGCCAATGAGGTGCGGCCGCTGGCCGCGCTCAGCGCTTCCTGGCTGCCCGACGACGCGCAGGCCAGCGGCGAAGCGCTCTCGCAGGTGCTCGAGCGCATTGCCGTGCGCCTGGGCCCGGCGCGCGTGTTGCGCCCGGTGCTGGTGGACGATCACCGGCCCGAGCACATGTGCCGCTGGCAACCGGCCGACCAGGCCTTGCCCCGGCGGACGCCCGCCCTACAAACCGACGCCGGCGCCGACGAAACAGCGTTTGGCCCTGGCCTGCCGCAGCCGGCGTTTCTGCTGGCGCAGCCGATGAAGCTGCGGGTGCGCCAGCACCGGCCGCTGTACCAGGGCGAGCTGCAGTTGTTGCTGGGCCCGCAGCGGGTGGAGGGCGGCTGGTGGGACCGCGATGAGGCGCAGGGCCACACCCGCCACGCGGTGCGCGACTACTGGGTGGCCGCGTCCGAGATGGCGGGTTTGCTCTGGGTGTTCCAGACGCGGCTGGCGGAAGAACCGGCGTGGTTTCTCCATGGCTTTTTTGCATGACGGACGGCGACCCCCGCCACGCTGTCGTGGTGATGCGCCCTGACCATGTCCCTGCCCGATTACGCCGAGCTGCTGTGTTGCTCCAATTTCACTTTTCTGCGTGGCGCCAGCCACCCGGGTGAACTGGTCGAGCGCGCAAAAGCCATGGGCTACACCGCGCTGGCCATGGCCGACGAATGCTCCATGGCCGGCATCGCGCAGGCGCACGTGGCCGCCAAGAAACACCAGCTGCCGCTCATGGTGGGCAGCCAGTTCCGTGTGCGCGCAGACGGCGCCGACACCGGCGACTTCACCCTGGAGCTGCTGGCCACCAGCCTGCACGGCTACGGCAACCTCTGCGAGTTCATCACGCGCTTGCGGCGTTCGGCCGACAAGGGCAGCTACCGCCTGGCGTTGCCCGCCATCGACCCCGCCTCGCTCGCCGACTGCGTGGCCATTGCCGTGCCCCCCCGCAGCGCCACCCCCGCGCAGTGCGACGCTACCGCTCGCTGGCTGCTCGGCGCTTTCCTGGGCCGTTGCTGGCTGGGCGTGACGCAGCTGCGCCGGCTGGACGACGAGGTCCACCTGCACCGCCTGTGCGAAGCCAGTACCCTCACCGCCGTGCCCCTGGTGGCCGTGGGCGACGTGCACATGCACCTGCGTTCGCGCAAGGCGCTGCAAGACGTTTTGACCGCCACCCGCATCGGCCAGCCGCTGGCCGCCTGCGGCTTTGCGCTCACGCCCAACGCCGAGCAACACCTGCGCACCCGCTTACGCATCGCGCAGTGTTTCCCGCCCGATTTGCTGGCGCAAACCCTGCGCATTGCCGAGCGCTGCACCCAGTGGTCGCTCGACGAATTGCGCTACCAGTACCCGGCCGAGGTGGTACCCGAGGGCCAGACCGCCGCAGCCCACTTGCGCCAGCTGACCCACACCGGCGCCGCCGGGTTCTGGCCGGGTGGCGTGCCACCCCCCGTGCGCGCGCAGATCGAACACGAACTCGCCCTCATCACCGAACTCGGCTACGAGCACTACTTCCTCACCGTGCACGACATCGTGGCCTTTGCGCGCTCGCAGGGCATCCTGTGCCAGGGCCGCGGCTCGGCCGCCAACAGCGCGGTCTGTTATTGCCTGGGCATCACCGCGGTGGACCCGGCGCGCTCTTCGTTGCTGTTCGAGCGCTTCATCTCGCGCGAACGCAACGAGCCGCCCGACATCGATGTGGACTTTGAACACGAGCGGCGCGAAGAGGTCATTCAGTACCTCTACCGCAAATACGGGCGCGACCGCGCCGCGCTCACGGCCACCGTCATCCGCTACCGCCCGCGCAGCACCGTGCGCGATGTGGGAAAGGCCCTGGGTTTTGACGAGGCGCTGCTGGAACGCCTGGCCAGCGGCCACCGCTGGTGGGGCGAAGACGGCCTGGCACACGAGCGTCTGCGCGAAGCCGGCCTGGACCCGGACAGCCTGGCGGCGCGCCAGTTCGTCACCCTGGTTCAACAACTGCTGGGTTTCCCGCGCCACCTGTCGCAGCACACCGGCGGCTTTGTGCTTACCAGCGGCCCGCTGGCGCGGCTCGTTCCGATCGAAAACGCGGCCATGCCCGACCGCACCGTCATCCAGTGGGACAAGGACGACCTCGACGCCATGGGCCTGCTCAAGGTCGACGTGCTGGCGCTGGGCATGCTGACGGCCATCCGCAAGTCGCTCGATTTCATCGGCCAGCGGCGCGGCCGGCCCATGGCGCTGCACCAGATTCCTGACAAAGACAGCGCCACCTTCGACATGATCTGCGCCGCCGACACCGTGGGCGTGTTCCAGATCGAAAGCCGCGCGCAGATGGCCATGCTGCCGCGCCTGCGGCCGCGCTGCTTTTACGACCTGGTGGTCGAGGTGGCGCTGGTGCGGCCCGGCCCCATCCAGGGCGGCGCGGTACACCCCTACCTGCGGCGCCGCCAGGGGCTGGAGCCGGTGGACTACCCCAAGGGCCTGGAAGCCGCGCTGGAGCGCACCCTGGGCGTGCCGGTGTTCCAGGAGCAGTGCATGCAGATCGCCATCATTGCGGCCGGCTTCACCCCCGGCGAAGCCGACGGCCTGCGCCGCGCCATGGGCGCCTGGCGGCGCAACGGCGGTCTGGGCGCCTACGAACACCGCCTCATCGACGGCATGACCACCCGCGGCTACCCGCTCGATTTCGCGCAGCGCGTGGTCGAACAGGTCAAAGGCTTCTCCAGCTACGGCTTCCCCGAAAGCCACGCGGTCAGCTTTGCGCTGCTGGTCTACGACAGCTGCTGGATCAAGCGCCACCACCCGGCCGAATTCCTGGCCGCCATGCTCAACAGCCAGCCGCTGGGCTTCTATTCGCCCAGCCAGCTGGTGCAGGACGCGCAACGCCACGGCGTGGTGGTGCGCCCGGTGGACGTGGGCCACAGCGACTGGGACTGCACGCTCGAAGACACGCCCGCGCCCGACGTGCCGGGACCGCCCGTGGTGCGGCTGGGGCTGCGGCTGGTCAGCGGCCTGTCTGAAGCGGAGGCACTGCGAATCAGCGCCGCACGCCGGGAGCGGCCCTTCACCAGCACCGAAGACCTTGCGCTGCGCGCACAACTCGACCGCCAGACCCTGCAACAGCTCGCCGCCTCCGACGCGCTCGGCAGCCTCAGCGGCCACCGCCGCCAGCAGGTGTGGGACGCGTCCGCCCTGCAGGCCGCGCCCGCCATGCTGCGCCGCGCACCGGTCAACGAAGCCGCGCTGGAACTGCCCGAAGCGCCCGAAGGCGAGGCCATCGTCTGGGACTACAGCAGCACCGGCCTGACCCTGCGCCGCCACCCGCTGGCCCTGCTGCGCGAGCGGCTGGCCGCGCGCCGATTCATGACCGCCGCGCAACTGCAAGACGCACCCGACGGCCGCCTGGTGCGCGCCTGTGGCATCGTCACCTGCCGCCAGCAGCCCGGCACGTCCAAAGGCGTGGTCTTCGTGACGCTGGAAGACGAAACCGGCACGGTGCAGGTCATCGTCTGGCGCGCGCTGCGCGTACGCCAGCGCAGCGAACTGACCGGCTCACGCCTGATGGGCGTGCACGGCGTCTGGCAGCGCGACGGCCAGGTCTGCAACCTGATCGCCGGCCGGCTGGAAAACCTCAACCCCCTGCTGGGCCGGCTGGCGCCGGAGAGTCGGGATTTCCATTGAGCTGCTGCTCGCGACGTTCTCGAAAATGTTCATAAAACGTCTTGTTCCCTGAAGCAACCTCGACGAGCACCTGCAGCGACAACACTGGACCCGGAACAATGCCGTCTACGTCAACTTCAACGCCATCAAAGTCGGGATTGGACGGAACCTCAAAATTCACAATCCACCAGACCTCTATCTTTCGAAGTAGACCGATAACGTCTGGAAAGCTCTCAACATGCGTCGACTGCACTTGGCTTGTTGCAATGGCATGCAGTTCGTGAGCTAACGTGTTTCGAACGGCTTTGACGGCCTCGAAAAGGGTGAGGTCGCTCTGAGCGAAAACACCATGTTCCTGAAGCCAATCCAACGATGCATGGAGGGTGCTTCTGTTCCGTGAAAGCACTTCCGTTTGGTACGCGGGCTCGATGATCTCGCCAGAGCCATTCCAGCCAGAGGTGTAGACATTTCGAACCCGATCAACAACAGAGTCCTTCAAAATTTCAAACGCAGTGATGTACATCGACGCTGACAAGAGCTTGTCGCGAACAATGTCGGGATGCAAGGCTTCTTCCCAAGGATCTTGAGCATTCGCGTTTGTCACAGAGATCGCTCCAAATACGGTTCACGCTGTCCGAATCTCGCCCAGCAATTCCGGATGCCGGTCCAGCACCCGCAGCAGCTTGACCAGCGCCAGCGGCGGCTTGGTCTTGCCGTTCTCGTAGCGGGAAAACGCGTTCACCCCGCCACCAAAAATCTCGGCCGCTTCGCGCTGGTCCAGCGCCAGCTTCTTGCGCACGCTGGCGATGAAGGCCGGGTCCACGATGCTGGCGTTGACCTGCTTGTTGAAGTCCAGCATGGCCGCGCTGACGCGGGCTGATTCGTCGGCGTCCAGCACCGCTTCATCGCAGGCCGGGCAAAACTGGCCGGTCACGTCCGGGATGGTGGTGGTCTCACCCTTGTAGGTGTGGGTCAGGTCGCGGGTGTCGCGCACCAGCTTGGCAGCGCCGCAGGCGGGGCATTTCATGGTCACAGCTCCTTGAACGAAACGATGAGCACGTCATCGATCACGGTGAGTTTGAGATAGACATCGCCCACAGCGGTCCGTGGGCGGTACACGTCCTGCCAGATGCGGTGGTCGGCGTGCGTGGTCATGCTCTTGTAGAAGTCGGCCGGCTTCAGTGCCAGCACGGTGGCGACGACCTCGTCGAACGAAAGCCCCAACGCCGCAGCACCCGACAAGGCCGACAGCGTGGCGCGCACCTGTCCGGCATTCACCAATGCCTTGACCACCTGCAGCTTGCAATGCGGTGTGTGTTTTTCCATCCCTTTTCCTCCGCTGAACGGATATTAATCAACTAGGTTAATTTTGGCAAGTTGGTTAATCGAGAGCTGTGAACCGACCGCTTGAACAACGGTAGCCAGGATCAGTCATGCAACCCCTCCGCCTCCGGCCACAGCCGCGGAAAGTAGAAGCGCAGCGCGTGCTGCGGCACGCCCAGGCGCAGCTTGCCGTAGGGCGTATCGCTTTCCAGCAGGCCGCGCTTGAGCAGGGCGCTGACCTGGGCCGTGGCCAGACGGTCGCCCAGGCCGAGCAGGGCCTTGAAGTCGGCCCGGTCTAGTTCGCACTGGGTGGCGAACAGGTAGTGCAGGGCGCGCAAAGCCTCGCGGCGCACGCCCTGTTTGACCACCTGTTCTTCGTAGGCCAGGCAGGCGGCCATGCGATCCTTCATGCCGTTCAGCGCCAGCGTGCGGCTCATGAAGTCGACCTGGTCCAGGCACACGCCCAGGGTGTAGGCCATCCACTGTTCCAGTCCGCGTTCGCTCAGGTTGTCGCGCCCGTCCAGATCGCCCGCGCGCGGTTCGTCCGCTGCGGCCAGATGGGCGTAGTACGCGTCCTGCGTGCGGGCAAAGCCGCGCAGCGGGGACCACAGCCCGTTGGTGAGCCCCAGGTGGCCCAGCACCAGGTGGCTGTGCAGGCGGGCGACGCGGCCGTTGCCGTCGCGAAACGGGTGGATCCAGGCCAGCCGCTGGTGGGCGGCAGCCATGGCGAGCACCTGCATTTCGCCGCGGCGCACCTGCTCGTAGACCTGCGACCAGCGCGCCAGAAAGGTGGACAACTGGGCGGCAGCCGGTGCGGCGTGGCGGCCCACGCTCACTTCCTGTGTGCGCAGTTCGCCGGGTTTCAGTTCTGTGCTGGCGCCGCCACCTTCTGTAGGCGGCAACATGCGGTCTGCTGCCGGCAGGCGGGCAAACAGGTCCTGGTGGATGTCCTGCACCGTCTGCGGCGACCACACGCGGGCGCTGTCCCACTGGGGCCATAGGGTTTCGAGCTGGTGTTCGGTGGCCATGTGGGCCAGGGCCAGGCGCTGGCGGCGGGCCTTGTCGGCGTCCTGTGCGTAGTCATCGCGCAGAGCCTGTTCAATCTCCAGCGGCAGGGTGTGCTGGCCCTCGATCTTGTTGGAGTAGTACGAGTTCATGGCCCGCAGCAGCCGCCGCAAGCCGCTTAGGGCGCCCGGCTGGCACAGGCCTGATAGCTTGTCCGAACGGCGGATGAGGTCGTGTGCCTGCTCCAGCAGCGGCCTCAGCCGGTGTTCACCGGGCATCAGCGGTTCCATCTGAGCCGGATGATCGTAGAGCTGGAATATTTGCGACTTTGGAACCATGTGTAAGTCTATGACTTGAAATGGAAAAATCAAATTCTTGCGAAAATTGATGCGACTTTAATTGCGACGCTTCTACAGCAGCTCAATCTCCCCATAGTGCAGCCGCAACCGCCCGCTGGCCTCCAGCGCTTTGAGGGCCTTGTTGATGCTCTGGCGGCTCACGCCCAGCATCTGGGCCAGCACCTCCTGCGACAGGCGGATGCGCCGGCGCGGTGTGTCGCGGCTGCCGTAGCCCTGGGCCACCAGTTGCAGGCGGCGCCATACCCGCTCCTCCAGCGGCAGCTGGGCCAGTTCCTCAACTGCGACAAAGAGCACGCGCAGCTTGCGGCAGGCCAGCCGGGCCAGTTCGCGCCACATGGCGGGGTGGGCGTCGAGCCAGGCCAGCAGCGGCTCGCGCGGCACCAGCAGCACCTGGGTGGGGCCGTCGGCCACGGCGTCGTGGGTGCGCGGGTGGCCGTCGATGAGCGAGATCTCGCCGAACCACTGGTAGGGCTCCAGCCAGGCGAGCAGGGCGCTCTCGCCCTCGGCGTTGAGCGCGCCGATGCGCAGCGCACCCGCCACCACGCAGCACAGGCCATCGGCCTCACCGCCGCGCGCGAACAGCGATTCGC
>DAIOEI010000071.1:0-8714 GCA_036746335.1 Hydrogenophaga sp.
CCACCAAAAACGATACCGGGCGCGCGACCGGTGATGCGCAGACGGCGGCTCGCACCCGTACCCTGCTTGGCGCGCTCAAAAGCGACAAATTGCATGACTGACTCCTGTGGAGGGGTTCCGCGACCAGAACGCCTCGGGTTGAAAAAGGCCGCTCGCGAAAGGCAGAGCGACCCGCTTTTTGTTGCGATCAGGACTTAAAAAAGATTGTCCTGGTCGGCAAACAAACTCATGACCGACTCGCCCGAGGCAATGCGCGCGATGGTTTCGGCCATCAGCGGCGCCACGGAGAGCTGGCGGATCTTGGCGCAGGCCTGGGCGGCCTGTGACAGGGGAATGGTGTTGGTGACGACCACTTCGTCCAGCGCACTGCCTTTGGCGATGCGGTCGATGGCCGGGCCCGAGAAGATGGCATGGGTGCAGTAAGCGTAGACGTGCTTGGCGCCTCGCTCCTTGAGCACTTCGGCCGCCTTGACCAGCGTGCCGGCGGTGTCGATCATGTCGTCCATGATCACGCAATTGCGGCCGTCGATATCGCCGATCACGTGCATCACCTCTGCCACGTTGGCTTTGGGGCGCCGCTTGTCGATGATGGCCATGTCGCAACCGAGTTGCTTGGCCAGCGCGCGGGCACGCACCACACCGCCCACATCGGGCGAAACCACCAGCAGGTCTTCGTAGTTTTTGGCGCGCAGATCGCCCAGCAGCACGGGCGAGGCGTAGATGTTGTCCACCGGGATGTCGAAGAAGCCCTGGATCTGGTCGGCATGCAGATCCATGGTCAGCACGCGGTTCACGCCCACAGTCTGGAGCATGTTGGCCACCACTTTGGCGGTGATGGGCACGCGGCTGGAACGGGGGCGGCGGTCCTGGCGGGCGTAACCGTAATAGGGAATGACCGCAGAAATCCGCTCGGCCGAAGCACGCTTGAGTGCATCGACCATGATCATCAGCTCCATCAGGTTGTCGTTGGTCGGGACACAGGTGGACTGGATCACGAACACGTGACGCGCACGCACGTTTTGGGTGATCTCTACGGTGACCTCGCCATCCGAGAAGCGGCCCACATTGGCAGCGCCGAGCTGGGTATGCAGGTGC
The DNA here is from genome assembly GCA_036746335.1 of Hydrogenophaga sp. Classification (GTDB taxonomy): domain Bacteria; phylum Pseudomonadota; class Gammaproteobacteria; order Burkholderiales; family Burkholderiaceae_C; genus Hydrogenophaga. The sequence goes on from DAIOEI010000071.1 coordinate 1,096, forward strand.
TGGGCGATTTCAGCGGCCAATACCGGGTTGGCATTACCGGTGAAAATCATGAAATCCGGGGGCTGAACTTGCATGGGTTTCCCAGCTTCAACAACGGTACTGCCGTGGGTTGCGGCGTAGCGCCGTTGTGCAGCGCCGCCTGTGGTGACGTTCAAAAATACTGGCAGGGGAGGAAGGACTCGAACCCTCGCATGCCGGAATCAAAATCCGGTGCCTTTACCAACTTGGCGACTCCCCTACGCGGCCATTTCATCCGGCTGAAAACCGGACAAACCGACCAAAACTTGTCGCTGGATGCACAACTGTTGCCAGAACTTAGGCCCGTATTTTAGTCGGGACACCAATCGAGCAAAGGATGCACATCCATGTTGCTGCATACCTTGAACACCCAGTCTGCCGGTAGCGAATCGCCGTTGAGAACAGCACAATGCGCGGCGGCAACAGGTGCAAACAAGGTGGTGCCTGAACCGGTCATGCGCCCATGAAGACCATGGGCAGACAACCATTGCAGACCCCACTGAATGTCCGGACACATGGCCTGGGCCACCGGTTGCAGATCATTGCGTCCAAGCGCCAGAATCTTATGAAGATCCAAGCTGATGGCCCGCAAGTCTTGATCTGAGTCCCGGGCGCATGATGACTGATCATGCACTGCTCTTGGGTTTGCAGCAAAGCCTTGGATTATAGCAGTTTCTGTGTTGCGTTGCAGCTGTTCTGAAGCAAAAATGCGTTGAGTTGATGCACCGGTGGGGGGTTTGATGAGCACGAACCGACTGCTTGGCAGTGATACGGGTGTGAGTTGTTCGCCAACGCCTTCAACCCAGGCGTTGCGACCACCAATAAAAAAAGGCACGTCCGCGCCCAGCTGCGCACCGATCACGGCCAGCGCACGCCGTGACAAGCCCAAGCCCCAGAGGCGGTTCAGGGCGATCAGGCAACTGGCTGCGTCAGAGGAGCCACCGCCCAGGCCCGCTTCGGCCGGAATGCGTTTGTGCAGCCGAATGTTGGCGCCCAATGAGCAGCCTGTGGCGGCTTGCAAAGCAAGCGCTGCGCGCACGCTCAGATCCTCCTGTGGCAGTGGGGGCGAAACTTTCCCTAATAGACAAAGTTCCGGGGCGATGGTGTCATATCTGCGCACCACGGCATCGTGGCGCAACTCGAAGTCAAGCTCGTCGCACCAGTCGATGAGCATGAACACCGATTGCAGCAGGTGATATCCATCGGCGCGCCGACCCGTCACGTGCAGGAACAGGTTGAGTTTGGCGGGCGCCGGTACCCCCGTCAATTGGGCCAGCGGAGTGCCAGCGGGTGCTCGTGTCATCGGTTGAAAATCAGGCGCAGTTCAGCACTGGGCAGGGGATGGTGCCGCTTGGCGACGATGCGGCCCTGCGCTTGTTGGCTCAAGTCAGCCTCCCAGCCGCTGCTTTGGCCGGGTTGACCGGACAGCCAACCGAACATGGCAGCAACAGGCATGGCGACCCCTTCACCGAGTTCGGCGGTCAGCAGGTCCAGCGACGCGCGCTGGATGACCTGCTCGCCCTGCTGCCATTGGGCTCCTTGTGCATCCCAGCGAAGTCGGGCCAGCGTTTGCCCGAGTGGTGAATGCAGCAACAGTTCACCCATCTGTGGCGAGCCGCTCAGGTCGAAGCCGGCCGAGTAACGCTGTTCAGGCTCGCTGTGAACTGTCAGCGCCAGGCGTCCACTCCAGTGTGTGCCACCGCTGGTGTGCTGCACGGCAGCTGGCGTGCTGCAAGCAGCAAGAGCACAAACCATCAAGCCAAGCGACCATGGGCGCCAGAACAAAGGCTGTACCAGCAGACCTTTGAGCCAGTTCATGGGTTGACACGCAAGCGCTTGAGGGTGTTTTGCAAAGTCTCGTTGTCGGCGGCCAGCAACAGCCCTTCGCGCCAGATTCTGAGTGCTTCGTCGCGTTGTCCCTTGACCCACAGAACTTCGCCAAGGTGGGCTGCAATCTCTGCGTCCGGGCGCTGGCGGTAAGCTGCTTGCAGGATTTCCAGGGCCCGCTCGTTGTTGCCAAGCCGGAACTCCACCCAGCCCAGGCTATCCATAATGTAAGCATCGTTGGGTGCCAGAGATACGGCTTTTTCAATCAGCGCTTTGGCCTCGGGCAAGCGGATATTGCGGTCTGCAAAGGTATAGCCCAATGCGTTGTAGGCGTGATGGTGCTCGGGTTTGGTCGCTATCAGTTGCCGCAACAAGCGTTCCATGTCATCGATGCGGTTGAGTTTCTCGGCCATCATGGCCTGGTCATAGATCAGGTCGACATCGGCAGGGAAGCGGGCAACCGCCTGCTCGTACACCTCATAGGCCCCTTGCCACTCCTTGAAGTCACGCAAAAGTTGGGCTTCTGCCACCCATTTGAGGCGGGCATCGTCAGGTCGGCGCTCGGGCTGTTGTTGCAGCAAAGCCCTCGCTTGCGCCATTTGACCTTGCCGGGCGAGCAGGGAGGCACGCCGCATCTGCGCGGCCATGATGTCTTGCGCATTCTCGATCCGATCCAGCCAGGCGCTGGCGGATGCAAAGTCTTGTTGCTTTTCAGCTACTTGGGCCATCAGCAGATAAGCCTGTGTCAGACCCCTTGCGATACGTTCGTCATCTGACTCCCGGGCCAGCGCGATGTAGGTTTGCAGTGATTTCGAAGCTGCCGGTAGCGCACTGCTGTCTTGTACCTGAAGGGTGGCCAGAAGCAGCCAGGGTTCGGGCAAATCTGGCTGTGATTGGGTAAGTCCTTCCAGCAAGCTGCGCGCTTGCGACGAGCGTTGCATGTCCAGCAGGATGCGGGCGTAGGCCAGGGCAACCGCAGCATCCTGCCGGGAGGATGGTGGCTTGGCTGCGAGCTGTTGGCGCACAAGGGTTTCCGCTTCCGACTGGCCGCGCTCCATGAGTTCCAGCGCCAGCAAAGCCGGAAACATGGAAGCAGGGTCGGCGGCATGGGCGGAGCGTGCCGAGGCCAAAGCCGTCTCCAACTGGTTGTTTGCCAGTTGCATGCGCCCGAGTGTGGTCCAGGCCGCGGCCGAATGTGCGGTGTCGCGCAAGAAAGGGGTGAGGGCGTCCCGGACCGAGGTCAAAGCCTGCGCTTTGTCGGTCACACGGGCGTAAGTTTGTGGGATCGCGTTGATGATGTCGTTGCGATCGCCCGCAGCTGCGCGTGTGATCACCGCACGCAGCACGTCAGGCGTATCCGCAGGACGGTTCAGTGCCAGCAAGATTTGCAGCTTGAAACGGTCCGCCTCGGTCGATGCAGGCAGAGCGCTTGACCAGGCTTGGGCAGCTGCAAGAGCAGCTTCTCCAGAACGGGCCTGCAGAGCAATTTCCACAGCGCGCCGGTACAGCGCCTCGTCCGCATGCTTGCGCGCTGCGTCAAGCATGAGCGAATATCCGGCGCCCGCGTCACCGCTGCGGGCATTCATCTCGCCGAGCAGTAGTTGGTAAAACAGCGGTGCATCCATCGCTGAACGCACCGGTGGGTTTTCATCGGGCTTGTTGGCCGACGGACTTTGCGCAAAAGCGAAAGCAGCTTGCCATACCAGGGCGGCACAACCCAGTCGTCGAACATGGCGCCAAAGACCCACTCGGGCTCCCGGCAAGTGGTGGGCAGAGCGGCGCAGGGTGTTCATCGGATCATGATAATGGAAGGGTGGGGGCAAGCGCTCATGTGATCCGGCCTGACCACAAGTGTTCCTCAACCACCTGTATCTCTGCGTCTCATGCCCGAATTGCCGGAAGTCGAGATCACCCGCCGCAGTTTCGATCAGCGCATCGCTGGTGCTCGGATACTGACGGCTGAGCTCGGCAAACCTTTGCGATGGCCCCTCGGTTGTGAGCCTGGCGAGTTGGTCGGACAAACGGTGTTGGGTGTGGGCCGACGTGGCAAGTATTTGATGGTACAGACCGATGGACCCAAGGCGCGCAACGGTCACTTGTTGATCCATCTGGGCATGTCGGGCAGTCTGCGCTTTGCCCCGGTGTTGCCGCCACGGAGTTTGCACGACCATTTCGAGATGAGCACGAGCCAGGGTATTTTGCGCTTGCACGACCCCCGCCGCTTTGGAGCGGTGGTGTATGTGCCCAGTCTGGACGATGCGCGAGCCCGGCGTTTGCTGGATGGCCTGGGCGTCGAGCCGCTGGAGCGAGGTTTTGATCCGCTGTTGTTCCACCGGGCTTTGCAGCTGCGCCGGGCCAGTATCAAGCAGGTTCTGCTGGCGGGTGACATCGTGGTGGGCGTAGGCAATATTTATGCGTCTGAAGCGCTGTTCAAAGCCGGTATCCGTCCGACCTTGCGGGCCGATCGCATCAGCAAACCCCGAAGCGCGCGTCTGCATGCCGCGATCGTGCAGGTGTTGCAGCATGCGCTGGCCGCCGGGGGCAGCACCTTGCGGGATTTTTCCAGTGCACAAGGTCAGAGCGGCTACTTTCAGCTCGAAGCCATGGTGTATGGCCGCGACGGCTTGCCTTGCAAAGTTTGCGCAACACCCGTCAAGATGATCCGCCAGGGTCAGCGATCAACCTACTTCTGCCCGCTTTGTCAGCGCCCCTGAGAGCAGCCGTGGTGCTATATTGAACCGACTCCCTCGGCACACATCTGGCTCATGACATTCCATCAGGAACTCGACGAACACGGCGCCTGGCGCAAACAGTTTGCCGCCCGTCTTAAGCAGTTGTCGGATTGGCTCAATGAGCATGACCTGCTGGATGAGGGGGTGCGTGAACGCCTTGATCAACTGCGCGACCAAGTGCAAAGCGAAAAAATCATGGTCGCTTTTGTCGCCGAGTTCTCTCGCGGCAAGTCGGAACTGATCAACGCCATGTTTTTTGCCGGGTATGGTCGCCGCATCATGCCCGCGAGTGCAGGGCGCACCACCATGTGCCCGACCGAGTTGGGCTACGACGCCGATTTGCCCGCCTGCCTTCGGCTGCTGCCCATCGAGACGCGGCTGCAAGCACAGTCGCTGCAAGACTGGCGACATGTGCCGGAAAAATGGGAGCGTCTGGATCTGGACGTGAACGACGGCAACCAACTCGCCCGCGCGATCCACAAGGTGGCGGAGGTGCGGCATGTTTCGGTGGAAGAGGCGGCTGCGCTGGGTTTCTGGAGCGACGAAGCACCGCAGGACAATCCCCCCCAAGATGCAAACGGTCTGGTGGAAATCCCCAAGTGGCGACATGCCCTGATCAACATGGCGCACCCGCTGCTCAAGCAGGGTCTGGTGATTCTTGACACCCCAGGGCTCAATGCCATCGGAGCCGAACCCGAGCTCACGGTCAGTTTGCTGCCGCAGGCGCACGCCGTGGTTTTCATCCTGGCAGCAGACACTGGCGTGACCAAATCGGACCTGACCATCTGGCGTGAGCACCTGAGTGTGGTGGGTGAAGGGCGCGCCACCCGTCTGGTGGTGCTCAACAAAATCGATACCTTGTGGGATGGTCTGTTGTCCAGCGATCAGGTACACCTGCAGGTGGCATCTCAGCGCCGGGACTCGGCAGAAATCCTGGGCGTGCCGGTGGACAAGGTGTTGGCCGTGTCGGCGCAAAAAGGCCTGGTGGCCAAGATCCATCGTGACGAGGCTTTGTTGCGTGCCAGCCGTCTGCCGGAGCTTGAAGATGCGTTGGGCGAGGGGCTGCTGGGGCAGCGCCGCGCCATTCTTTCCCAAGCGGTGGCCCGCAATGTGCAAGCTCTGCGCCAGGAAACCGGGCGTCTGGTGCACACCCGGGTCAGAAGCATTCTGGAGCAGATTCAGGAGCTTGAAGGGTTGCGCGGCAAAAACACCGGGGTGATCAAGCAGATGCGCCTTCGCATTGAGCAGGAGCAGGCCGATTTTGATGCCAGCGGAGCGCGCATTCAGGCGGTTCGCTCGGTGCATTTGCGGCAGCTCAAGGCCTTGTTTGCCATGCTCGGATTGAGTCACCTGAGGCATCGGGTGGGTGACTTGGCATTTGCGCTCAAACAGCCTGGCATCAAGCTGGGCGTGCGCAAGGCTTACAGCGAAACCTTTGCCAAACTGGGCAAAGATCTGGACCGCGCAGACGTTTTGGCGCAGGAAATCCAGGCCATGCTGGAGGGCAGTTTCAAGAGCCTGAACACGGAGTACGGTTTTTCCCTGCAGGCGCCGAGTCCTCCGCAGATCAAGGCGTATCACAAAGACCTGCATCTGATTGAAAACAGCCACCTGCAGTACCTGAGCCTTGGCAATGCCCTGCGCCTGGCGCAACACGATTTCTCCGACCGGCTCGCCCGTGCGCTGCTCAGCCGCCTTCGGGTGGTCTATGAGACTGCCGTCAACGAGGTGGAGCTCTGGAACAAGTCGGCTGCGGCTCAACTGGATGCGCAACTGCGAGAGCGGCGACGCAATTTCGGTCGTCGCATCGAAGCGGTGTCTCGCATTCAGCAAGCCGCTGGCGGCTTGGACGAACGCATCCGTGAGCTGCAGTCTCAGCAGGCGCAACTGCACCTGAGCGATGCCAAACTGGCCGAATTGACCAACGCTCTGATGTCTGGCCAAGAGTTGGTTGCTGAAGCCGCATGAGGGCTGCTGGGGTAGTGCAGACCGGTTTTGCGCAGGCCTTGGTGGACTGGCAGCGCCACAGTGGTCGCCATGGGCTGCCTTGGCAGGCCACCAGGGACCCCTACAGGGTCTGGCTTTCCGAGGTGATGTTGCAGCAGACCCAGGTCGGCAGCGTTCTGGGCTACTACCCCCGCTTCTTGCAGCGCTTTCCAGATGTGCAGGCCCTGGCGCAAGCCGGTCAGGACGAGGTCATGGCGCTGTGGAGCGGCCTGGGCTACTACTCGCGTGCGCGCAACCTGCACCGCTGTGCGCAAGCGGTGGTGGAGCAGCATGGCGGCGTTTTCCCCAGCACAGCGGCCGGCTTGCAAACGCTCCCGGGCATCGGGGCCTCTACCGCAGCCGCCATCGCCGCGTTTTGTTTTGGCGAGCGTGTTTCCATTCTGGATGGCAATGTGCGCCGCCTTCTCACGCGACTGCTGGCCTTTGATGGCGATCTGGCACAGGCCGGGCCCCAGCGCGAGTTGTGGGCGCTGGCGCAGACCTTGCTGCCTGGTGTGGAAACGGCCGACGCCGACATGGGCGCCTACACCCAGGGCCTGATGGACCTGGGCGCCACGGTGTGCACCCGAAGCCGCCCTGCCTGCGAGCGCTGCCCGGTGCAAACACTGTGCCGTGCTGCGCAACTGGGAACGCCCACGGCTTTTCCGGTCAAGACCCGCAAACTGGTGCGGCGCCATGAAAGCTGGTGGCTGTGGTTCTTGCGGACCCACACACCCGATGGCGAGGCGCTGGTGTGGCTGCAGCGAAGGCCATCCACCGGCATCTGGGCCGGGCTGTATGCGCCGCCTGTGACGCTGGAGGCTTCCTCGCCCGATCTGGCGGAACTCGGTGCAAGCCCAGCGCTGGACGCCTGGCAGGAGCACCCGGCTTTTTCCCACAGCCTGACGCACCGGGAGTTGCGCCTTCACCCTTGTTTGCAGGAGGTTGCTCACAGCCCGGAGCCTGCCGACGCGCCAGGGCAGTGGGTGCCGCTGGCGGAATTGGCCCAGTGGGGTTTACCGACACCCATTCGCCTGTGGCTGGGGACGGCGTTGG
>DAIOEI010000072.1:0-8584 GCA_036746335.1 Hydrogenophaga sp.
TTTGTAATAATGATGCATTAGGAACCTGATGCATCTATGGCCCATCTTCTGACATCCATGATCCTGGTGCTGGGCGTGATCGCCCTGCTCATGGGTTTGTTTTCGAACTTCAGCACGGACGGCATGGCCACTTCCTTGCTGATGTTGGGCCTGGGCTTTCTCCTGCTGCTGTTTGTGCTGGGTGGTTTGTGCCCTCCCGTTCGGGAAAGTGGAGTGCGCAAACCGCGTTCCGCCAGCCAGCGTGGATGGCAATGGGTCTGCAGCCTACCCAAGCAACGCTGGGCCGCACTCGCTTTGGCCGCGTTGGTGGTACCGGCGAGTTACCTGGTGTTTTATACACCGGTTGCCAGCGATGCTCGGGGACCGGGCGTCTCTGCTGCTCCACAGCCAGCGGCCCAACCTCTTCCATCGCAGCGTGCGCCCTCGGCGTGGGAAGCCCGTGCCCCGGCTACACAAGAGCCTGCTCTTTCGCTCAAAACCTCCGCACGGCTCTCGGCAACACCCAACACGCCAAGGAGCTTCTCGGAACCAGATGCAGCTGCAGCTGCGCCGGAACAGGGTTCAAGCCCGTCGAGCACCGACAGCCATCTGGAAAGCGTGATGTCCGATGCGGTCGAGACATGGAGGGCCGCCTGGGCATCCAAAGATGTGGACCGGTACCTGGGTGCGTATGCCCCCAGCTTTGTATCGGAAGATGGTCTCGACATCACCCGATGGAAAGCGTTTCGGCGCGAGCGACTGGCCAGGGCGCAGACCATTGCCATCCAGATCGAATCGCTTTCTGTCATACCCCAGGAAGAAGGCAAGGTGATGTTCACCCAGTTTGTGCAGCATTACCATGCTGGCCCCGTCAAAGACTCGGTGCAGAAAACGCTGCATTGGCGGCAGCTGGAGCAGGGCTGGCGCATCGTGCGCGAAGAAACCCGGCCACTCTGAGGCAAGTGGCACCAACTGTGGTCCAAGAGGGGTTGAGCTCAGCCGTCGTTCGCTGCCCGCTCCCCGGCCAGCGCAACGGTTTGTAGGCGGTCGGCATAGGCCCGCCAGTCCGACGGCTGCACCAGGTCCAGAAACAAGCCGGCACGCGCCTGCGCAGCCATCCAGTCGTGCTTCTGGGCAATGGCCGCCGCCAGGAAAGGCTCGTAACCGGCTTCGCGCACCGTGTTGGCCACTTCGCGCATTTCTTCGGCGCGGCGTTTGCCATGTTGTGCCACCCGGCTGAAGAAGTACGAACCTTGGGCATCCCAATCGATTCCCGGAAAAGTTTCCTGGAGAGTGGCCAGCATGACGTCTTCCACACCATGGTGCCGGGCTGTGACATAGCTCTCCAGTACCAAGGCTTCCAGCCCCTTGATCATGACGCTTCGGCACATCTTGGTGGCCGACGCAACGCCCAGACGCTCACTCACCACCGAGGCCTGCAAACCCATGGACGCCAGCAAAGGCAGCAGGCTTGCTGCATGTGCACCTCCCAGTAGCATGGGCACACGGATGCCATGGGGCGGCACCGAGGTCATGACGCCAGCCTCCACATAACGACCACTGGCCGCGTCGATCAGCGCGGCGGCTTTTTGCTTGGTGCCGGGTGAGGCGGAGTTGAGATCCAGAAAATAGCTGCCGGGGCGGATGTTCAGTGCCACCTCGCGGGCCACTGCCAGGGTGTTGGAGGCGGTCACCGCAGAGATGATCAGGTTTGCATTCATGCAAAGCTCCCGGACACCTGAACAAGCCGAGACACCTTGCTCCTGCGCATGGGCTCTAAGCCCTTGGTTTGATTGCGCATCGGCAAACAACAGATCCCACGCCCCCACCCAGGTGGCGCTGGGCTTCAAGCCCGCCGAAAAAATCCGGCCGACTTCGCCATAACCCACCAAACCGACGCGAGCAAGTTCCATCACAGGCGCAACACGAACAAAGTGATGCCGGGGAAAGCCACCAGAATCGCGGTCCGGATGAAATCGCTCGCCACAAATGGCATCACGGCCGCATAGGTACGGGTGATGGGCACATCGCGCGCCATGGAGTTGATGACAAACAGGTTCATCCCCACGGGTGGCGTGATCAAGCCAACCTCCACCACGATCAGCACCAGAATGCCGAACCAGATCGCCGTCTCCTCGGGTGTCAGGCCAAAATCCAGCGCCATGATGATGGGGAAGAACACCGGGACCGTCAGCAGGATCATGGACAGCGAGTCCATGAAGCAGCCCAGAATCACATACAACGCCAGAATGGCCACCAGCACCAGAATCGGGCTCAGGCCCCAGCCGACCACCGCGCTGGCCGCTTCCTGCGGCAGTTGCGACAGCGCCAGGAAGGTGTTGTACAAGCCGGCGCCGAGCACGATCATGAAAATCATGCCGGTGGCGATTGCGGTGCCCAGCACCGCACCCAGCAGCGTTTTGCGGTTCAGACCTCCACTGGACCACGCGGCGATGCCGGTGCAGAAGGCGCCTATGGCCGCGCCTTCCGTGGGTGTGAAGATCCCCGTGTAGATGCCGCCCACCACCACCAGGAAGATCACGATCACAGGCCAGGTGCGTGCTGTGGCTGCCCAGCGGTCTTTCATGGGCATCGGCGCCATGCTGCCCATCTCCTGTGGCCTGAGCCGCGCGTAAATCGCAATCACCGCCATGTAGCCCATGGCCGCCAGAATGCCAGGCACAAAAGCAGCCAGGAACAGCTTGGCGATGTTCTGCTCGGTCAGGATGGCGTATATGACCAGAACCACCGACGGTGGAATCAAGATACCCAAGGTGCCACCAGCAGCCAGGCAGGCGGTCGAGATGCCGCCTGCATACCCTGCTCGCTTGAGCTCAGGCAAAGCGACCTGGCCCATGGTGGCGGCGGTCGCCAACGAAGACCCACAAATGGCTCCGAAACCGGCACATGCCCCCACGGCCGCCATCGCCACACCACCCTTGCGGTGCCCAATCCAGGCCTCCGCTGCCTTGAACAAGGCCTGAGACAAGCCGCCCAGTGCAGCAAACTGCCCCATCAGCAGGAACAGCGGAATGACAGACAGGTTGTAATTCGAGAAGGTGGTGTAAGTCACCTGCTTGAGCTGGCTGAGGATCGGGGCAGCCGACCCATACACGATCCAGGCGCCGCCCAGACCACACAAGAGCATGGCCAGCCCGATGGGCACACGCACAAAAATCAGCAACAACAAAAAGGGAAACGACCACAGGGCCAGTTCAATCGTGCTCATGGAGAAACGTCCAGTTGCTTGGGTAGGCGGCTCAATGGCCGGCGTTGGCGTCCAGCGTCCAGCCCTTGGGCTCTGACCCCAGACCAAAGCGCGTCGCCGTCTTGGCCAGGTAACACATGCAGCCAATCACTGCACCCAGCAGACACAGGGCGTACCCCCACCACAAAGGCATTTGCAGGATGAAGGTGGTTTCCATGTATTCCCTTTTCTCCAGCATGCCTTCCCAGAGTTTCCAGGTCAGCACCAGCCAGACCAGCAGCATGGCCACATCACTCACCGTGTCTATGCCCTTTTGAAACCACTTGGGCATGTGCATGTAGAGCAGGTCCACCGTGGCATGCCCGCCCCGCAGGTAACACCAGGGCAGGAAGAAAAAAATGGCGATGCCCACGCCCACCTCGACCAACTCAAAATCTCCAGGTACAGGCCCCAGCCCCAAGCCAATCATGGCCCGCCCCGCAACACTGGCCACCACCAACAAAGTCAGCGCGACCAACATCACGCCGCCCACAATCGCGGTCCAGTTCGCGAGGCGGTATATCCAGACAATCATGGTTCATTCCTTGTTGGTGTGCGTGCGTGGCACATTGTCTCTCAGGGTGGTCCGCAAGTTGCCTGCGGGAGCAACCCGGCACATTGCGCACAGCACCTTCGCGCGCGAACCGTTGCACAGCAAAGACCTGCATGTCGGACTTGATCGGCCCCAGCAAACGTGCGCCTTGAGCGGTCGTGCCAGAAAAAAGCCACCCGCAAGGCGAATGGCTTTTTCATCCGTGCACCCGCATTCGAGCAGGTCTGCGGCTTACTTGTCGTACTGGGCGATCAGCGCTTTGGCCTCTGACAAGAGACGGGCGCCATCGATGTTCTTGGCCTGCATGTCCTTGACCCATTCGGCCTCGACCACGCTGGCAGTTTCGCGCCACCGCTTGACTTCGTTGGCATCGAGTTCGGTGATTTTGTTGCCAGCCCTGACTGCAAGCTCCCGACCGACAGCATCGCCTTCATCCTGGGTACGGGCGATCAGGGCGCTGAACTCCAGTCCGGAGTTGTTGTCGATGACTTTCTTCAAGTCGGCAGGCAGCTTGTTGTAAGACGCTTTGTTCATAGCCACCACGAATGTGGTCACATACAGCGCCCGATTGCCAGCAAATGTGGTGTGGTTCTTGACCAATTCCTGCACCTTCAGCGCCGGCGCCACTTCCCATGGGATGGTGGTGCCATCGAGCACGCCTTTGGATAACGCTTCGGTCACGGCAGGCACAGGCATGCCGACCGGGGTGGCACCGAGCTTCACAAGCATGCTGTTGACCACACGAGTACCACCCCGGATCTTCATGCCGCGAAGGCTATCCAGGTTTTCGACCGGCCGCTTGGTGTGGAACAGCCCCGGGCCATGGGTGTGCACCGCCAGAACGTGCACGTCCTTGTACTCGTCCATCGCGTTCTTCTGCACATAGTCCCACAAGGCGCGCGAGGTCTTTTCGGCCGAAAGCCCGGCCATGAACGGCAGTTCAAACACCTCGGACTTGGGGAAGCGACCCGGCGTGTAGCCTGGCAGCGTCCAGACGATGTCCACCACGCCATCACGAGCCTGATCAAACAACTGTGGCGGGGTGCCACCCAGTTGCATGGAGGGGAACAGCTGGACCTTGATGCGGCCGTTCGATTCGGCTTCGATCTAATTGGCCCAGGGCGTCAGCGCTTTGGCGGGCACGGTGCCCTGTGGTGGCAGGAACTGGTGCAGACGCAGCGTAACCTCCTGGGCATAAGCGCCCAGGCTGGTGGTTGCGGCCAGGGCCAAGCTGGCAATCTTGAATTTCCATGAAAGCATGAAAGTCTCCTGAAATGGGTTGGGCAGAGAAAGTTGAGGGTCACAGATAGCGGCATTTCGTCACCGCATGATTATTGTTTATAACCATTCAGACATCTGGCTGCATGGGTGCTTTCCCTAGTATCTTGCCGAACCCTCGCATGAGAGCAAAGGCATGCGTTTGACCGGTTCGCTGCACTTTGGCCGCCCGCCCCCATGCGGCGCAGCACTGCACGAAGCGACCAAGGTCTGGCGTTGGGTCCTAGGGGAAAGTACGTATCCTCAGAAAACAGTTTTTGCTTGTTTTGGTTATGGTTTATAACCATAATTGCAACACCCAACCGCTTGAAAACAAGAACGATCATGACTACCCCACACCCCGATCTCACCATCAGCCTGCGTGGCGAAGCATCCGAAGTTGCGCTGCTCACACTCAACCGCCCGGCCAAGCGCAACGCACTCAACGACGGGCTGATCCTCGCCATCCGCGACGCCTTCCAGAACCTGCCCCCAAGCGTGCGCGCTGCGGTCATCCATGGCAGCGGCGACCACTTTTGCGCGGGTCTGGACCTCTCGGAGTTGAGCGAGCGCGACGCTTCGGAAGGTGTTTTTCATTCGCGCATGTGGCACGCGGCGCTGGACTGCGTCGAGAAAGGCAGCGTACCCGTGGTCGCTGCCCTGCACGGCGCGGTGGTCGGAGGCGGCCTCGAACTGGCCAGCGCCTGCCACATCCGGGTGGCCGACGAATCCACTTTCTATGCCTTGCCCGAGGGTACACGCGGTATCTTTGTCGGTGGTGGTGGTGCGGTACGCATCCCCAAACTGATCGGCGCAGCCCGCATGACCGACATGATGCTGACCGGTCGGGTCTACAACGCCACCGACGGCGAGCGCATCGGCCTGGCCCAGTATCTGGTGCCCCAGGGCACGGCGCTGGAAAAGGCATTGGAGTTGGCTGGACGCATTGCCTCCAACGCCCCCATGACCAACTTCGCGCTGATGCATGCGCTGCCACGCATCGCCGAGCAACCCGCCGACCACGGCCTGTTCACTGAGGCGCTCATGGCCTCGATCGCCCAGTCCGCACCTGAAGCCAAAGAGCGCGTGCGCGCCTTTCTGGAAGGCAAGGCCGCGAAGGTAAAGAAAGATTAACCCCGGCGCCGCCTTCGGCGTCACCCCCCGTGAAAAGGGGCGATGCCAGAGGCCCGTCCTGAGCATGGCAAAGGGCGGTTCATCGGCAACTCAATGTTGAGACACGCACGCCGAAGAGATTTGAACGCGCAAGCGCATGCAAACAAGAGCATCTGGAGACAACATGACAGCAGCCACATACCGCCCCCTGACCTTTGGGGTCACCCTCGCCACCTTGCGCGACGGCGAAACCGGCACGCACTACCTGCGCGCCGACCAAGAGCTGGCCCCCTTCCCCGAGCGCCTGACCGACCGGCTGCTGCACTGGGCCAAGGTCCGCCCGGACCAGACCCTGTTCGCACGCCGCACCAAGAACCCCGACGGCGGTAGCGGCGACTGGCGGCACATCAGTTTTGCCCAGGCACTGGATTCGGCGAGGTGCATAGGCCAGGGCCTGCTCGACCGTGGCTTGTCGGCCGAGCGCCCGGTTCTGATCCTGAGCGAGAACGACCTGGAGCACGCCCTGCTCGCCCTGGGTTGCATGCTGGTCGGCATTCCCTGGTGTCCCACTTCCCCACCCTATTCGCTGATCAGTCAGGACTTCGACAAACTCAAGCACGTCGTCAAGACACTGACGCCCGGACTGGTGTTTGCCAGCGACGCCAATCGCTACGCCCAGGCCATGCTGGCGACCCTGGGCGAAGAGGTCGAACTGGTGTGCACAGAAGGCACGGTGCCCGGCCGCGCCACCACCTCGTTTGCCTCGCTGCTGGCCACCGAAGCCACGGCCGCCGTCGATGCCGCCATGGGAAACACCGGTCCCGACACGGTGGTCAAGTTCCTGTTCACCTCGGGCTCGACCAAGATGCCCAAGGCCGTGATCAACACCCAGCGGATGTGGTGCGCCAACCAGCAGCAGATGACACAGTCCATGCCAGTGATCACCGAGGGCGAGCTGGTGCTGGTGGACTGGCTGCCCTGGAACCACACTTTCGGTGGCAACCACAACTTCGGCATGGTCATCTACAACGGCGGCACGCTCTACATCGACGACGGCAAGCCCACCCCGGCCCTGATGGCCGAGACCCTGCGCAACCTGCGCGAGATCGCGCCCACGGTGTATTTCAACGTGCCCACCGGCTTTGAAGCCATCGCCAATGCGATGAAGACCGACGACCTGCTGCGCAAGACCTTGCTATCCAAGGTGCGCATGTTTTTCTACGCGGGCGCTGCGCTGGCGCAGCCGATATGGGACAGCCTGTTCGAGAGCCAGGAGCGCGAGGTGGGCGAGCGCATCGTCATGGGCACCGGCCTGGGCATGACCGAGTCCGGTCCGTTCGGCATCTTCGTCACCAGCCCCAACGTGATGGCCGGTGACCTGGGCCTGCCCACACCCGGACTGGAACTCAAACTGGTGGACATGCAGGGCAAGACCGAGGTGCGCTACCGTGGCCCCAACATCACCCCCGGCTACTGGCGCCAGCCCGAAGAAACAGCCAACGCTTTTGATGAAGAGGGCTTCTTCAAAACCGGGGATGCGGTCAAGTGGATCGACGAAACCGATGTGCACCTGGGGCTGAAGTTCGACGGCCGGATCGCCGAGGATTTCAAGCTCGCCACCGGCACCTTCGTGAGCGTCGGACCGCTGCGCGCCAGGATCATCGCGGCCGGTGCGCCCTACATCCAGGACGTGGTCCTGACCGGCCTGAACATGAAAGAGGTCGGCGCCATGGTGTTCCCGACCCCGGCCGTGCGCAAGCTGACCAGCCTGCCGGCCGACGCATCGATGCACGATGTGCTGGACGACCCCGCCGTACTGGCGCACTTTCAGACCGTGGCCAATGACCTCTCCCGCGCGTCCACCGGCAGTGCCAACCGCATCGCCCGCCTGTGCCTGCTGGCCGACCCGCCCACCATCGACCGCGGCGAGATCACCGACAAGGGCTCCATCAACCAGCGGTCCGTGCTGTCGCATCGCGCAGACACGGTGGCCAAGCTGCACGCCGACGAGCTGCGCTATATCCTGAAACCGAATTTTTGACCCCCCCGCGCCGCTGGACGTGACTCCCCCCGCGCCGCCTCCGGCTTCACCCCCCAAAGGGGTGATGCCTGCGGCCTGGCAAAGCCAGTTCCGCGGCATCCTGGCAGAAGCGTTTGCTCCGGATATGTACTGATTATCGAAAGACAAGCATGGCTACCAAAGGTTTTTTCAATGCATTCGATGACGTGGTCATCCTCGGCGGAGTTCGCACCCCGATGGTGGACTACTGCGGTGCCCTCGGGCATGTCTCACCCACCGACCTGGGCATCAAGGTGGCGCGCGAGGCGCTGGCCCGCACCGGTACCCGCCCCGAGGAGATCGGCTCGGTGGTCACCGGCAACATGGCGCCCGGCGACTTCGACCAGTTCTTCCTGCCGCGCCACATCGGCCTGTA